>CAMATS010000148.1 GCA_945861195.1 Rhodoferax sp. OV413 | reverse complement strand
CCTGCGCCCCGGCAGGCTCACATCCAATGCTTCAGCCTGCAACTGTGCCAGCCACTCGGAATCAGCCAGAGCCTGCCGCCGGCCATTGAGCGCACTTTCGATCGCCTGCTTGGCCAGGTTGATGGCCGCACCGCGGGCTTTTTTCTCATCGACGCTCAATGCCGATAGCTCTTTCATCAGGCTTGTGATGTGGCCGGCTTTGCCTAAAAACAGGGCCTTCGCATTTTCCAGCTCGGCCGGCGTGGCGGCTTGCGCGAAAGCGGCATGGGCGCTGTCAACCAGGGCGTTCAACTCATTCATAGGTTTCTATTCATTGAAAAGGGGCTAGTGCTTTCTCAAGCGCTAGCCCCTGTCGCCAGTGCATGCTTGGCTGCTGAGTAAGCAGTCAAGCAGCGCGAGCTCAAGCCGCCAACTTGGCCTTGACCTGCTCCACAATGCCGGCAAAAGCGGCCATGTCGTGCACTGCAATATCGGATAAAACCTTGCGGTCAATCTCGATGTTGGCTTTCTTGAGGCCATTGGCAAACTGGCTGTAAGTCAGCCCGCACTGACGGGCTGCAGCATTGATACGAGCGATCCAGAGCTGCCGAAACACGCGCTTTTTAGTGCGACGGTCACGGTAGGCGTATTGCCCGGCTTTCATCACCGCTTCTTTGGCGATACGGAACACATTACCGCGGCGACCGCGGAAACCTTTGGCAAGGGCAAGAACTTTTTTGTGGCGGGCGCGAGCCGTTACACCACGTTTGACGCGAGGCATGTGAGTACTCCTTGTTCGTCGTTAATCAAATACCACGGCCGGGCAACATCTGCGCCATGTGACCCATATTGGTCTCATGCACAGCGGTCGAACCGCGCAACTGGCGTTTATTTTTGGTGGTCTTCTTGGTCAGAATGTGACGCTTGAAGGCGTGACCGCGTTTGACGGTACCACCAGGACGGACGCGGAAGCGTTTCTTCGCCGCGCTTTTGGTCTTCATTTTGGGCATTTTCATGCTCCTTCTTCATTGTGCTCGTGAGGCGTCTGCAAACTATTTGCAGCCTTGTTGGCCCCGAGCCACTTTTGTTTTACCGCGATCGGCTTGGTTTCCCAGCCGTTCGCAGCAAACTTTTTACGACACCGCAACTTGCGCGGGGTCGGCCACTGCTTTGACAGCGGACTTTTTCTTTCCAGGCGCGATCATCATGATCATCTGACGGCCTTCGAGCTTGGGGAACTGCTCAATCACGATGGTGTCTGCCAACTCCGAACGAATCCGGTTGAGCAGGGCCATTCCGATTTCTTGGTGCGTAATCTCACGGCCACGAAAGCGAAGGGTAATTTTGCACTTGTCGCCCTCCCCCAAAAAACGCTTGATGTTACGCATCTTGATGTTGTAATCACCATCATCGGTACCCGGGCGAAATTTGATTTCCTTTATTTCGATTACCGTCTGTTTTGCCTTGGCCTCCGCCGCCTTCTTTTGCTCTTGGTATTTGAACTTGCCGTAGTCCATCAATCGGCAGACCGGCGGTGTGGCGGTCGCTGCGATTTCTACCAGATCAACATCAAGTTCGCCCGCCATGCGCAGGGCCTCGTTGATATTGACAACCCCCAAGGGCTCGTTTTCGATGCCAGAGAGTCGGACTTCAAGGGCCATGATCTCCCGGTTCAGGCGGTGTTTGCGTTCTTCGCGGTGGCGACGGTCTCGAAATTCAGTAGCGATGGCTCAATCCTTTTTAAATCAGCTACAAAATGGTAGCCACATTCGCCTCAGGCGCGTTCAGGGGTCGGGGTCTAGCCGGCAGGCCTCAAACAACAGACTTGTGGGCAAGGTCACCCGCTATTTTTTGCACGAATGCATCGAGGGCCATTACCCCGAGGTCTTGACCACCCCGGACGCGCACTGCAACGGTTCCGGCTGCCTTCTCTTTGTCTCCAACTACAAGGATAAACGGCAGCTTTTGCATCGAGTGCTCTCGTATTTTATACGTTATTTTTTCGTTGCGAAAATCAGTTAAAACCCTAAGCTCTTGATTTGGCAGACATTTTCTTAATTTTTCTGCAATTTCACGACAGTAATCAGCCTGCGCATCGGTGATGTTGAGCACTGCCACCTGCACCGGGGCGAGCCAAAGTGGCAGGGCTCCGGCGCTTTCCTCGATCAAAATCCCAATGAAGCGTTCGAGACTTCCAACGATGGCGCGGTGCAACATCACCGGCCTGTGACGCACGCCATCCTCGCCGACATAGTGGGCATCCAGCCGCTCCGGCATCGAAAAATCAACCTGAATGGTGCCGCACTGCCACTGCCGGCCAATCGCGTCTTTGAGGGTGTACTCAATCTTGGGGCCATAAAAAGCGCCTTCGCCAGGTGTGATCTCGAACTCGCAAGCCGAAGCGCGCAGACTCTGCATCAGTGCCTGCTCGGCTTTGTCCCAGATCTCATCGGAGCCGATGCGTTGTGCCGGGCGAGTGGCAATCTTGTAGATGATGTTCTTGAAACCAAAGTCGGCGTAGACCTTTTGCAGCAGCGCGGTGTAGTTGACACACTCATTCAATATCTGGTCTTCGGTACAAAAAATATGGCCATCGTCCTGTGTGAAGCCGCGCACCCGCATGATGCCGTGCAGGCCACCGGAGGGCTCGTTGCGGTGACATTGACCAAACTCGCCATAGCGCAGGGGCAGGTCGCGGTAGCTTTTGATGCCCTGCTTGAAGATCAGAATATGCCCCGGGCAGTTCATCGGCTTGAGCGCATATTCACGTTTTTCCGACTCTGTGGTGAACATGTTTTCGCGGTACTTGTCCCAGTGGCCGGTTTTCTCCCAGAGGGTTTTGTCAATAATCTGCGGGCCTTTGACCTCCAGGTAGCCGTTGTCACGGTACACCTGCCGCATGTACTGTTCCACGCCCTGCCACAGGGTCCAGCCCTTCGGATGCCAAAACACCAGGCCGGGGGCGTGGTCGTCGATATGGAACAAATCGAGTTCGCGGCCGAGTTTTCGGTGGTCACGCTTATCGGCTTCTTCGAGCATGGTCAGGTGCTGCTGCAAGTCTTCTTTGCTGGCCCAGGCCGTGCCATACACCCGCTGCAGCATTTCATTGCGGTGGTCGCCGCGCCAATAGGCGCCAGCCAACTTCATCAATTTAAAAAATCGCAGCTTTCCGGTGCTGGGCACGTGGGGCCCACGACACAAATCCTCGAACGCACCCTCACGGTACAAAGAGACATCTTCGCCAGCCGGTATGCTGGCAATGATTTCAGCCTTGTAGTGCTCACCCTGCCCCTGAAAATGCGCTACCGCCTCATCGCGAGGCAACACCCGCCGGGTGATGGGCTCATCTTTTGCGGCGAGTTCGAACATCTTTTTCTCAATCGCCAACAAATCCTCAGGGGTGAACGGGCGCTTGTATGAAAAATCATAAAAGAACCCGAGCTCGATCACCGGGCCAATCGTGACCTGTGCATCAGGAAAAAGCGTCTTGACCGCATAGGCCAGCAGGTGCGCCGTGGAATGCCGAATGACCTCGAGGCCGTCAATATCTTTGGCGGTGATGATAGCCAGCTTGCTGTCCCCCACCATCTGAAAACTGGTGTCGACCAAATGACCATCCACACGGCCAGCCAAGGCCGCTTTGGCAAGCCCAGCGCCGATCGAGCCAGCAACCTCGGCCACGGTGACCGGGCCAGCAAACTCGCGTTTTGAGCCGTCAGGCAGGGTGATGTGGATCATGTTGGCGTCGATGGAATTTTGAGCGCCTGTGCCGATTCAACATTGACCAGGGGCTTTTGCTGGTTTGCTTGAATCCAGCGGTGCATGACTATACCTGTTTAGTGCTTTCGTTTCTCTCTTTTTTCAAACTGCCAATGTTTAGGTCTGCAAGGGCACCTCGATTTGCAGATATGGGTGTCAAGCATGAGATTTATACCCTCAATCACATCCACACTGATTGAGCATTAAAAGCGGGTCGCTTGGCGCCCCAAGATGTGAGCAATGGTGTTGCTCTTGGGGGCATCTCGGTGAGTCAAAAAATAAGCAGATAAATTGGGAAAATCTGCTTTTTTAAAGTGGTGGTGCCCGAGACCGGAATCGAACCGGTACGCCCGTTATTCACGAAGCGGCGGATTTTAAGTCCGATGTGTCTACCAATTTCACCACTCGGGCCAGAGCTTGTTCGAATTATTTTTGAGCTTGTCATAACAAAATCAGTATAGCCGCCGAGCAGTCGCTCATTGGTGCTCATTGATGCCTTGCAGGGCCGGCTCGGCAGTGTTGGACACTGCTGTTGATAGCCAGGCAAAGAGAGAGCGCGGTGTCGCTTGGAGGCGTCAAGCTTGAGCTGCATCAATCCTCGAGAGCGCAGCTAACTGCCCGGGCATTGAGCAGTTGCACGCAGATCTGCGGGTCTAAGCCCACCAGGTAGCCGCGCCGCCCGCCATTGATCAAAATTTGAGGCAGAGCGAGCACCGTCGCCTCGACATACACCGGCATGCTGCGACGGGTGGCGAAGGGCGAGGTACCGCCCACAAGGTAGCCGCTGTGCCGATTCGCTGCCTCAGGCGTGCATGGCATGACCACCTTGGCGCCGATCTGGCGGGCCAGGTTTTTGGTCGAGACTTTCCGGTTGCCGTGCATCAACATCACCAGTGGCTTGGCGTCGTCGTCTTGCAAGATCAGGGTTTTGATCACCATAAAAGGATCGACTCCCAGCAGGGCGGCACTGTGATGCGCGCCGCCGTGCGCCATGTAGGCATATCGGTGCTCAGTGAAGACCACGCGGTGGGCCCTGAGCAGGGCTGTTGCAGGCGTTTCAGAGACACGAATTTTTTTCTCCATGGGTATTATTGAGCGTTGGCAGTGCGCGCCAGGATGGTTATAGTGGCTCTACAACGCAATTATCAATAGGAGCAGCGCCATGATTGCACCCAGGTTTCGTCCTTGGTTTGTGAGTCTGGTTTTGACCGTAGGCCTCAATGCCTGGGGCCAAGCGCCGGCGCCGAGCCCGCCCAAACCCGTGGCGGTGGAGCAGTTGCAAAAAGCCTGGTCAGCGGTGGTGCAGGTCAATGCTCGGGCCATTGAGGGCGCCCCGTCAGCCGCGACCCTGGGGAAGATCAGGCGCGGCAGCGGTGTGGTGATCGGCCCAGACGATCTGATTTTGACCATTGCCTACCTGGTGACTGAAACCGAGCAGCTCAATATACGAACCCAGGACCAAAAAACCTACCCTGCCCGTGTGGTGGCCTCGGACAGCGCCACCGGCCTGGCGCTGCTGCGGCCGCTGTACCCGCTGACAGCCATTGCGCCAGTGGCCTTGGGCCAGGCCAGTTTGTCCGATGTGGGTCAGACCTTTGCAGTGGCAAGCGGCGAAGCCGGCGACACCATGAAGCCGGCGCGCCTGATGGATGTGCGCAACTTCACCGGTTATTGGGAATACCACCTTGACACCGCGCTGTATGCCAGCCCGCCCATTGGCAACCATTCGGGGGCCGGGCTGTTCAATACGCAGGGCGAGTTGGTTGGCATTGGCAGTCTGCTGATGCAAGACATCATGCCGGCGTCTGACCCCCGCTCGCTGCCGGGCAATATGTTTGTGCCCACAGAGTTGCTGGGACCCTACCTGCAAGATATGCTGGCCACCGGCAGTTCACCGAAAAGCAACAGGCCCTGGCTGGGCATCAACGCGGTGGAGCGCAGTGGACGCATACAGATCACTCGGGTGACGCCGAAAAGCCCGGCCGATCTCGCTGGACTGACAGCTGGCGCATTTGTCTTGAGCCTGGACGGCGAACCGCTGAGCTCCTTGGCGCTGTTTTACAAAAAGGTTTGGGCTAAGCCGATGAGCTCTGGTGTGTTCGAGCTCACGGTGCAAGAGCGGGGCGAAACCAGGCAGCTCAAGCTAGAGATCCGGGACCGCAGTCAGACCATCCAAAAGCCCGCCGGCATTTGATCTTCGGCAAATCAGCATTCTTACGGAACCCGAAGGCTGGGCGTTGTCTAGCGCGTGGCGGCAGGGTTGTGGCGGATCAAAAACGGGGCTGGTCAGCCCCCCGGGCAGCTCAGGCCTGCGCAGCAATCACCTTGATCTCCACCCCATACTCCGGCCCGGCCAGCCGGGCGCTGTGCACGG
>CAMATS010000147.1 GCA_945861195.1 Rhodoferax sp. OV413 | reverse complement strand
GGCCAGCAACTGGAGAAGCACACCGGCCCGGTGGTGGCCTCGACCGACTACATGAAGGCCTATGCCGAGCAGATTCGGCCCTTCATCCCGAAAAACAGTGATGGTTCTGGCCGCACCTACAAGGTGCTGGGTACCGACGGCTTTGGCCGCAGCGATTTCCGCAGCAAGCTGCGCGAGCACTTCGAGGTGAACCGCCACTACATCGTGGTCGCGGCCCTGAAGGCGCTGAGCGAAGAAGGCACGGTGCCGGTGGCCAAGGTGGCCGAGGCCATTGCCAAGTACCGCATCCAGGCCGACAAGATCAACCCGCTGTACGCCTGAGCTGGCCCCCAAGAATAAAAGGAGACTAACGTGTCTGTCATCGAAATCAAAGTACCTGACATCGGCGACTTTGCCGAAGTGACCGTGATCGAACTCATGGTCAAACCTGGCGATACCGTGCGTGCCGAGCAAAGCCTGATTACCGTGGAGTCTGACAAAGCCTCAATGGAAATCCCCTGCAGCCACAGCGGAGTGGTCAAGCAACTCAAGGTGGGCTTGGGCGATAAGGTCAAACAGGGTTCGTTGCTGCTGATCTTGGAGGTAGCGGACCGCACTGACTCAGGCAGCGGACCTGTGGCCAAGCCAGCAGCCGACCCCATGGTCGTTCCCGCCCCAGCGCCGAGCTCGCCTCCGCCCGCCAACCTGCCCCCGGCTGAGCCAAGGCTGTCAAGCCACGTCCCTCAAGCCGCGCTCGGGGGTCTGCCGCATGCCTCGCCCTCGGTGCGTAAGTTTGCGCGCGAGCTAGGCGTGCCGCTGACTGAGATGAAGGGCAGCGGCCCCAAAGGCCGCATCACTGAGGCCGATGTGCAGGGCTTCACTCGCTCGGTCATGGCTGGCGCGGTGCAAACCGCGGCCATCGCGGCGCAGGTCAAGCCGGGGGCTGCGGGTGCCAGCGACGGCGCCGGCCTGGGCCTGATCCCCTGGCCCCGCGTGGACTTTGCCAAGTTTGGGCCGGTTGAGCGCAAGGAGATGAGCCGCATCAAGAAGATCAGCGGTGCCAACCTGTTGCGCAACGCCGTGATGATCCCGGCTGTGACCAACCATGACGACGCCGACATCACCGATCTGGAAGCCTTCCGGGTCTCTACCAACCTTGAGAGCGAGAAGAGCGCCAAATCTGGTCAGAGTGCTGGCCCAGTGAAGGTCACCATGTTGGCTTTCTTGATCAAGGCTTGCGTGGCAGCCCTCAAAAAATTTCCAGAATTTAACAGCAGTCTGGATGCAGAGTCTGACAATTCGGCATTGGTTTACAAGCAGTATTACCACATCGGTTTTGCCGCCGACACGCCCAGCGGGCTGATGGTGCCGGTGATCAAGGATGCCGACAAAAAGGGCATCTTTCAGATCAGCCAGGAGATGAGCGAGCTGGCCAAAAAGGCGCGTGACGGCAAGCTCAGCCCGGCTGAAATGTCGGGCGCCAGCTTCACCATCTCGTCCTTGGGTGGCATTGGCGGGCGCTATTTCACGCCCATCATCAACGCGCCGGAAGTAGCTATTTTGGGTGTGTGCAAGAGCACCATGGCGCCGGTCTGGGACGGCAAGGCTTTCCAGCCGCGCCTGATGCTGCCGCTGTCGCTCACCTGGGACCACCGCGTGATCGACGGCGCTACCGCCGCGCGCTTCAACGTCTATCTGGGCCAGATCCTGGGCGATTTCCGCCGGGTCTTGCTTTGATTTTCTGTACTGGCGGCAGCGTATGGGGCATGGGCCCCCGCCTCATGCTGTCAAAGGCCCAGAAATCGGCGGGGGCCCATGCCCCATACGCTGCGGCGGGCGCGTTGGCAGGGCCAGGATAGACGAATCAAAGTTTTGAATGAATGGAATCCAACATGGCAATCGTAGAAATCAAGGTTCCTGACATTGGCGACTTCGCCGAAGTCATCGTTATCGAACTGCTGGTCAAAGCCGGCGACACCATCAAGCCCGAGCAAAGCCTGATCACCGTGGAGAGCGACAAGGCCGCCATGGAGATCCCGGCCAGCCAGGGTGGGCTGGTCAAAGAGCTCAAGGTCAAGCTCGGTGACAAGGTCAAGCAAGGCTCCCTGTTGTTGTTGCTGGAGGCTGAGGCTTCTGCTACCGCGCCGGCGAGTGCCCAGGATTCCAATACAAATCAGGCCCCGGCCTCCGTGATGGCGCAAGCTCCTGTTAGCCAAAGCTTAGGGATGGCTGCCGCTGCGCCAGCCCCCGCATCCGCTGCCGCCAGCTTTGTCGGCGTGGCCGACCTGGAGTGCGATCTGCTGGTGCTGGGCGCCGGCCCGGGCGGCTATTCGGCAGCCTTCCGTGCAGCCGATCTGGGCCTGAGGGTCGTCATCGTTGAGCGTTACGCGACATTGGGCGGCGTCTGCCTGAACGTGGGCTGCATCCCGTCCAAGGCGCTGCTGCACGTGGCCGCCGTGATGGACGAGGTGAGCCACATGGCCGACCTGGGCGTGGACTTTGGCGCACCGGTAGTCAATATCGACAAGCTGCGCGGCCACAAAGACAAGGTTATCGGCAAGCTCACCGGCGGCTTGGCGGCCATGGCCAAGATGCGCAAGGTGACCACCGTGCGCGGCTACGGCCACTTTATCGGCTCACACCACCTGGAGGTGGAAGAAACCACGGGCAGCGCGCAGGAAAAAACTGGCAGCAAAAAAGTGATCGCGTTTAAAAACGCCATCATCGCCGCCGGCAGCCAGGCGGTGCGCCTGCCCTTCATGCCCGATGACCCGCGCGTGGTGGACAGCACTGGCGCGCTTGAACTCAAAGAAGTGCCCAAACGCATGCTGATCCTGGGCGGCGGCATCATCGGCCTGGAAATGGGCACGGTCTACAGCACATTGGGTGCGCGCCTGGACGTGGTGGAAATGATGGACGGCCTGATGCAAGGCGCCGACCGCGACCTGGTCAAGATCTGGCAGAAGATGAACGCCAAGCGATTCGACAACCTCATGCTCAAGACCAAAACGGTGGGCGCCCGCGCCTTGCCAGAAGGCATTGAGGTGAGCTTCGAGCCCGCCGAGCCCGGCGGTACCGCGCCGGCACCCCAGGTCTACGACCTGGTCTTGCAAGCCGTAGGCCGCAGCCCCAACGGCAAGAAGATCGCCGCCAACAAAGCCGGTGTAGCCGTGACGGACCGTGGCTTTATTGACGTCGACATCCAGATGCGCACCAACGTGCCCCACATCTTCGCCATCGGAGACATCGTGGGCCAGCCCATGCTGGCGCACAAGGCAGTGCACGAGGCCCATGTAGCGGCCGAGGTGATTGCCGGTGAACTGATGCAAGGTAACGAAGAGCTGGCCCAAAAACTCCGGTCCTCGGCCTTCAACGCCCGCGTCATCCCCAGCGTGGCCTACACCGACCCCGAAGTGGCCTGGGTGGGCCTCACCGAAGACCAAGCCAAGGCCCAAGGCATCAAGGTCAAAAAAGGCCTGTTCCCCTGGGCGGCGTCTGGCCGCGCCATCGCCAACGGCCGCGACGAAGGCGTCACCAAACTGCTGTTCGACGATTCACTCGAAGCCCACGGCCACGGCAAGATCTTGGGTGGTGGCATGGTCGGCACGCATGCCGGCGACATGATTGGTGAGATTGCATTGGCCATCGAGATGGGTGCTGATGCGGTGGATATTGGCAAGACGATTCACCCGCACCCCACTTTGGGCGAGAGCATTGGCATGGCGGCCGAGGTGGCGCACGGGTCGTGTACGGATTTGCCGCCGCAGAAGAAGTGATATTTTCAAATTGCTACTGATTCAGTAGCTGACCGCGCAGATTCCGTAGGGGCTGCGCGGCTTTTTACTTATGACGTGTGCAGTTCTTCACGTATCACGCTGCGCAACAAATCCGCCAATTGCACACCACGCATGGCTTCGCGCAGGGTCTCGTTGATGAGCGTTTGGTAACCGCGCCCACCAGCTCGCGCCTTGTAAGCTTGCAACACCGCATCGTCCAAATTGATGGTGATACGTGTTTTGCCAGTGGAGAACGCTGGAAGCACTTCACCCAGAGGGCGCAACTCGGCAGCTTGGGTGCGGGTCAACGCTGGGCTGTCCGCATCAGGTGTGGCGGACAGGGGAGACGCGTCCACTGCTGCCCAGTTAATGGCTACAGATGCATCAGAGGCTTTGAGTTTTAAACTTGTTTTGCTCACTGTCGTTGGCCTTTCTGAAAGAAATAATGTGCGTGCGCTGTGGCGTGGGGCAGTAAAACACCACCACCATCAAGCGTCCTTCAATCCTGTTGTACCCAATGAATCGCGGCTCTGGGTAAGCCTTGCGCGTGTCTTCTCGCACCATCATTTCCGCATCAAACATGACTCGCGCAGCCAAAAGGGGCAGACCACGCTCGCGTGTTGGTGTCGTTTTTGATGACGTTGCACGTGAATTCCATTTGGAGAAGTATATGCATTTTTGTATGCATAAATCAATGGAGCCGTTGTACCGCTGCACCAAGGCAGACGAACTGCACCTCACGCCGCTGGAGCTGATAGAGCGCATTGCGGCGCTGGTGCCACCGCCGCGCACGCACCGGCACCGCTACTTTGGTGTGCTGGCACCGAACTCGTCGCTCAGGGCTGCGGTGACGGCGCTGGCTGCACCGGCGCACCCAGCAATGGCGCGCGTTGAGCCAGTCATCACTGGTGGTGGCAACGCACTGCCACCTGTGCCCGCGCCTGCACCGCCCAAGCGTACAGCGCACTACCTGTGGGCCGTTTTGATCGCGTGCATTTACGAAGTGTTCCCGCTTTTGTGCCCGCTGTGCTGTGGGCAAATGCGCATCATCGCGTTCATTACACACAGCGCCGATATCCGGCACATCCTGGATCACATCGGGGCAGATTCATAGCCGCCACACATGGCCCCTGCACGTGCTGGCGCGCTTGCTGTTGCAGGACGACGCAGCACAGTTCAAGCGCGCCAAGGCGCTGCTGGGCTCAGGCCAGATGTTTACCGCCCCCCTGACCGTCATGCTCGAGTTGGTCTGGGTGCTGGAGTCCAATGAATGCAGCTTCGCTGAGATTGCCCAGGCTCTTGGCATGCTGCTGGACCTTCCCAATTTCAGGCTGGCACAGGCGGACACTGTGCTCGCGGCGCTAGGCGCCTATGCGCAAGGCCTGGACTTTGCCGACGCCTTGCACCTGGGACTGAGCAGCGGCGCGGACGCGCTGCTGACCTTTGACAAAGCCTTTGCTAAGCGCGCGCGAGGTGCGGGCTCCCTGTTGCCAGTGCAAGTGGTTTAGCTTCAAAAGAGCACGCGCGCCCTCACACCAACTCCAAAAACTCCAGCACCCCATCCAGGCGCAGCGCAAAGTCGCTGATGGCGTGGTCGTTGCCGGGCAAGATGATTTGCTGCGCGCGGGGGTAGCGGTCGCGCATTTCGCGCCAGTCCAGCACCTCGTCGCCCTGGGCGATCAGCGCCAGCTCGGGGCCGGGGGTGTGGCTGCCCTCTTGGGCGAGTTGCTCCAGTTCGTTCACAAACGCGGCTTCAAAATAAAAGATTTCTTCCGGCTGGTGCCACTGGGTTTGCGCGCCAATGTGGCGGGCCAGGTCGCGCGCGGGAAACACCGCCGGGTTCAGCAGCACGGATTTGCAGCCGATTTGGCGCGCAACCCACGAGGCATAAAACCCGCCCAGCGATGAACCCACCACCGCCGTGCACGTACGGGGCCAGTCCGCCAGCAGCGCCGCCACGCTGTCCATGGCCTCGCGCGGTGACGGCGGCAACTGCGGGCAACACCACACGGCCCGCGGGTGCCGCTGCGCCACGGCGTGCGCCATCAACTTGGCCTTGGCCGACGCCGGGGAAGAGCGAAAGCCGTGCAGATAGAGCAAATGGGTGATAGCGGGCATGGGCGGACGGTGAGTGGGCTGTGGATTGATTCAGGTGCTGCCCAAGCACAAGAGGCGGCAGGCGGTGTTGACGCCGACGTGAAATTGACCCAGTGGGTCAAATCTGGGTCGGCGCCAACAGGCGCATGTCACCTACCAAAAAACCCGCTGCGCAGAACATGCAAGGATGGCTGGAAATGTAACTATCCAGGCCCAAAAAAAGCGATTCAGGCCGAAAAACCAGAAAACCAAGAAATGAAACAGCAGCGCGATAGCGCAAAAAACAAGAGCCACCAGCGGGTC
>CAMATS010000146.1 GCA_945861195.1 Rhodoferax sp. OV413 | reverse complement strand
GGCTTAAACGCACCAACACGGTGCATATTTTATTTTGTACAACCATGGTAACCCAAGCCAGTAGCTCACAGCGGCCCAGACGAGGGTCTGGTGAGGGCCTGGCGCACCGGTCCTGCGTGGCATGGTCTGTGCGTAACCATTTTGCTTTTTAACTTTTGAGAGTCGCCCCATGAACCTGTCTAAATCTCTAGCTTCAAGCGCCTTGGCCCTGGGCCTGCTTGCCAACACCGCAGCCCACAGTCAAAGCGCCGCCCCTGCGCCAGATTTCACGCTCGCTTACAACATCGGGGGCACCACGGACTACCGGTTTCGGGGTATTTCGCAGTCCTCCTTCAAGCCAGCGGTGCAGGGGGGTATCGATTTTTCCCATAAAAGCGGCGCCTACGCCGGTGTCTGGGCATCCAATGTGAACTGGATCAAAGACTACATCGGCGCAACCGACGGCTCCTTGGAAGTCGACTTTTTTGGCGGCTACAAGGGCGAGTTGGCCAAAGGCCTGGGCTTTGACCTGGGTGTGATTGCCTATGTGTATCCGTCGAACAACACTCCCACCAACGCCAACACCAACGAGATCTATGCCGCGCTGACCTACGGCCCGGTCACCGCCAAATACAGCCGCAGCCTGGGCAACTTTGTCGCCAACCCAAATAGCGCCGGCAGCCAATACCTGGAAGTCGCCGCCAGCTTTGATGTCGGCAATGGCTTCTCGATCACACCACACCTGGGCCGCCAGACCATCCCGAACCAGACAGCCAGCGCAGGCGATTACACCGACTACGCGCTCACGGTCAACAAAGACTTGGGCAACGGCCTGTCGGCTTCGCTCACGCTGCTCGGCACCGATGCCAAGGACTCTTTTTACAAAGTTGCCCCGATCGACAACCTGGGCAAGAGTGGCCTGCTGGTCGGCCTGAAATATAGCTTTTGATTCCAACGCCACATTGAGAGGAGACCGCATGAAACTCGTTACTGCCATCATCAAACCCTTCAAGCTCGACGAGGTGCGTGAAGCGCTTTCGGCGATTGGCGTGCAGGGCATCACTGTCACCGAAGTCAAGGGCTTTGGCCGTCAAAAAGGCCATACCGAACTCTACCGGGGCGCCGAATATGTGGTGGACTTTCTGCCCAAGGTCAAGATCGAGGCGGCTGTGGCCGACGATCTGTGTGAGCGCGTGATCGAGGCCATCGAGGGTGCCGCGCGCACCGGCAAGATTGGCGACGGCAAGGTCTTTGTCTACAACCTCGAACAGGTCGTGCGCATCCGGACCGGTGAGACCGGCCGCGAAGCCCTCTGAAATTCAAACTGGAAGACTTCACATGAAAAAACTTTTCTTATCCTTTGCCCTGGGTTTAGGACTGCTGTTTGGCGCCGCCGCCTTGGCACAAACTGCCGCACCCGCCACCGCCACCGCACCCGCGAGCGCAGCTGCCGAAGCCAAAGCCGCCGAACCCGCTGCATCGGCGTCCGCTGCAGTTGCAACACCGGCGACGGCAGCCTCAGCCGCAGCCGCAGCAGCGCCTGCGCTGGCTGTCTGGTTCGGGATGGTCTGGCGGCCCAGGTGTGGCGTGATCGAGAAGCCATTGCCGACATCAAAGCTGGCGGCGACTTCCAGGTATTGGCTGCCGGCGCTATTTGCATTGGCGACAAAGTTGCCCAGGCTGCGGCTGTATTTGGCGGTGACCGGGCCATAAGTCAGCGCGGCATAGATCTCGTTGGTGTTCGCGTTGGTGGGGGTGTTGTTCGAGGGATAAACATAGGCAATCACGCCCAGGTCAAAGCCCAGGTCTTTGGCCAACTCGCCCTTGTAGCCGCCAAAAAAGTCGACTTCCAAGGAGCCGTCGGTTGCGCCGATGTAGTCTTTGATCCAGTTGACATTGGATGCCCAGACACCGGCGTAGGCGCCGCTTTTATGGGAAAAATCTATGCCCCCCTGCACCGCTGGCTTGAAGGAAGACTGCGAAATACCCCGAAACCGGTAGTCCGTGGTGCCCCCAATGTTGTAGGCAAGCGTGAAATCTGGCGCAGGGGCGGCGCTTTGACTGTGGGCTGCGGTGTTGGCAAGCAGGCCCAGGGCCAAGGCACTTGAAGCTAGGGATTTAGACAGGTTCATGGTCTGACTCTCAAAAGTTAAAAAGCAAAATGACTACGCACAGACCATGCCACGCAGGACCGGTGCGCCAGGTCTTCACCAGACCCTCGCCTGACCCGTTGTTATCTATTGGCCTGGGTTACCATGGCTGTACAAAATCAAATATGCACCGTGTTGGTGCATTTAAGCCCACAGCCGGCTCAAATGCACTGTTTTAGAGAGGAACACCATGAGTCTTGCTTTGGTGCAAAGCCGGGCCCTGCTCGGGCTGGATGCCGCCGCCGTGACGGTCGAGGTGCACCTGGCCAATGGCCTGCCGAGCTTCACGCTGGTGGGGCTGGCCGATGTCGAGGTCAAAGAGGCCCGCGAGCGGGTGCGCTGCGCCATTCAGAACTCTGGGCTGGAGTTTCCCAACAACAAGCGCATTACGGTGAACCTGGCGCCAGCCGATTTGCCCAAGGACTCGGGTCGCTTTGATCTGCCGATCGCCCTGGGTATTCTGGCGGCCAGCGGCCAGATCGACCCGGCGCGGCTCGCCGGCCACGAGTTTGCTGGCGAGCTTTCGTTGTCTGGCGACATGCGCCCGGTGCGCGGTGCGCTGGCCATGAGCCTGGCGCTGCATGCCGGGCAGGTGCTCACACGGCTGGTGCTGCCGCCGGGCAGCGCCCAAGAGGCGGCCTTGGTGCCGCAGGCCCAGGTCTACAGCGCCGGCCATTTGCTCGATGTGGTGCGGCAGTTTTTGCCCCAGCCCGTTGATGTAGCCCCCACGGAGCCTGCCCCGGGCTGGTGCCGGGTGACGAAGGCTGAGCCAGCATTGCAGGCCGCCTACCCCGATCTGGCTGATGTCAAAGGGCAGGCCGGCCCCAAGCGGGTGCTTGAAATTGCGGCAGCCGGTGGGCACAGTCTTTTGATGGTCGGACCGCCAGGCTCGGGCAAGTCGATGCTGGCCCAGCGCTTTGCCGGCCTGCTGCCAGGCATGAGCACCGACGAGGCTTTGCAAAGCGCAGTCGTGGCCAGCCTGGCGGGCCGGTTTTCCCTGGCCCGCTGGGGACAGCGACCGACCGGCAGCCCGCACCACACGGCCAGTGCGGTGGCCCTGGTGGGCGGTGGCTCGCCACCCCGCCCGGGCGAGATTTCGCTGGCCCACCACGGCGTGCTGTTTTTGGACGAGTTGCCCGAATTTCCCAGGGCTGCACTGGAAGCCCTGCGCGAGCCCCTGGAGACCGGCAGCATCACCATCTCGCGGGCGGCTCAGCGAGCCGAGTTTCCAGCGCGCTTTCAGCTCATAGGCGCCATGAACCCCTGCCCCTGCGGCTACCTGGGCGCCACCCACAAAGCCTGCCGCTGCAGCCCGCAGCAGATCAGCCGCTACCAGGGAAAGCTCAGTGGCCCCCTGCTCGACCGCATTGATTTGCATGTTGAGGTGCCCGCCATGGCACCCGCCGAGCTGCTGCAAAGCCACAGCGGCGACAGCACGGCCCAGATCCGCCAGCGGTGCACCACGGCGCGCGCGCTGGCCATGGCCCGTCAAGGCAAGGCTAACCAGGCATTGCAAGGCCAGGAGATTGACCAGTATGTGCTGCTTGAGGAGGCCGGCACCAAATTTCTCAGCAGCGCTGCAACCCGCTTGGGCTGGTCCGCCCGCAGCACCCACCGCGCCTTGAAGGTTGCTCGCACCATTGCCGACCTGGCCGGCGCCCACACCACCCAAGTCGCCCACCTGGCGGAGGCTTTGCAATACCGCCAGGCACTGCGCACCGGGCTGACTTGAGCCGGCCGCAATCCGGCTGGGCCTTGAGGGCCTCTGGCCGGTGCCAAATTAGGCAGTGAAATCGACCTCGAGCGAACCCAGCGGCGCGCCAAAGCTGGCGCGCCAGCTCTCGCCAGCCTGCACCGGCCAGGCATCGGTCCAGGTGCCGGTGGTGACCACATCGCCGGGCAGCAGCTCTGGCGCGCCGGGGCACTGACGCAACTCGGTCAAAAAAAAGTGCAGGGCACGCAGCGGGCTGTCGAGCACATTGGCGCCGCAGCCCTGTTCGACGGCCTGGCCATGCTTGGACAGGCTGACCTGGCAGGACGCCAGCAGGGCATCGAATTGCTGCGCGTTTGCTGCAATATCGCGCACCGGTACCCGGCGCCCGACCAGCAAGCGCCCATGCAGACCACCGTCTGCCACGGTTGCAGCGGCCTTGAACTTCCAGTCTTTCATGTGTGACTGCACCACCTCAAAGCCCGGCGCTACCCAGTCAATGGCGGCAAACAAGTCGTCCAGCGTGGCGGCCGCAGGCGGCGTCGCGCCCAACCCAAAAACCGCCTCTGGCTCTAGCCTAGGCTGGCAGGTCTGGCTCAGTGACAGCTCGCCTCGGCCCTCGCAGTGGCGCAGGGTGCTGTCATAAACCGTGCCCCAAATTGGCCCAAACACGTCATAGCGGGCCCAGATGCTGCGGTTGGTAAAGCCGATCTTGAAGCCCCGTGGCTGCTCGCCGCGCCCAAGGCGCAAGGCCCGCACGGCCAACGCCAGCTGGTAGGCGCTTGGCACATCCAAGGCCGGGGCCGCAAGCGGGCTGCCCCACAGCGCACCGCTGTCGCTGTGGTGTAGAAGTTCTGTTGGTGTCATAGCGGCTTAAACCTTTCCTGGGCAGATGGTTCGGGAGAGAGCCGCTGCCGGCTCAAGCGCATAATAATCCGCATGTTTGCATGCCCCGGCCGCCGCGCTTCAGTATTTTTTGCCTCGACCACGGCGTCATGGTCGCGCCCGAGGCTGGCAGGCGCCAGGGCACTACCCGGTGCGCCTTACTGGGCCTGGCACCCGCTGCCGGCCTGAACCCGGAGATCGACTACCGTGCCCGAGCCCAGCCTGCGGCCTGCTCGCTGGAATGAATTTCGTAACGTCACCCCATGAGTCACCCCATGAGCCACCCCGTGAGCCACCCCATAAGCCAAGCCTACGACTACCTGGTGGTGGGTGGTGGTACAGCAGGCTGCACACTGGCTGCGCGCTTGAGCGAAGACCCGGCCGTGACCGTGGCCCTGCTGGAGGCCGGCCCTGGCGATGCAACTGCCTGGGTGACGGTGCCGATCGGCCTGATTGGCACGGTGCCAACCCGGCGCTTGAATTGGGCCTTTGAAACCGAGCCCCAGGCCGGCCTCAATGGCCGGTGCGGCTACCAACCCCGGGGCAAAGTGATGGGCGGTAGTTCATCCATCAATGCCATGGTGTACATACGCGGCCACGCCAGCGACTATGACGCATGGGCTGCTGCCGGTTGTCAGGGTTGGTCCTGGAGCGATGTCTTGCCCTACTTCAAACGCTCTGAGGGCAACACCTATTTCAGCGACGGGCCCCGGCACAGCACGCAGGGGCCGCTCAAAGTGTCGAACAGCCGCTCAGACAATTCCTTCGACCAGTATTTCCTGGACGCCGCTGTGCAGTGCGGCTATGCAATCAACCCTGATTTCAATGGCGACGAACAGGAGGGTGTGGGTTGGTATCAGGTGACGCAGTTCAACGGCGAGCGCTGGAATGCCCAGCGTGCTTTCATTGCGCCGGCCCTCAGCCGAGGCAATCTGCATGTGGTGCAGCAGGCTCAGGTACAGCGCTTGGATTTGTCGCAGGGCCGCGTGGTCGGGGTTGAGGTTTTGCAGGGCGGGCAATTGCAAACCATTGGCTGCCGAAGGGAGGTGAGCTTGTGTGCCGGCGCCTTCGGTAGCCCCCAACTGCTGATGCTCTCAGGGATCGGGCCTGCAGCGCAACTCCAAGCCCAGGGCATTGCAGTGCAGCTGAATCTGCCCGCAGTCGGGCAAAACCTGCAAGACCATCTGGACTGCCTGCTCACGCGCCGCTGCTTTGACCTGGCGCTGTTTGGCCAAACCCTGCCAGGCGCTGTGTCGATGCTGCTTCATTGGTATCGGTATGCGCTGCGCAGACGCGGGAATTTTTGTTCAAACTTTGCCGAGTCCGGCGGCTTTGTGCGCAGCCGACCGGGGCTGCCATGTCCGGATGTGCAGCTGCATTTTTCTCGCGGACAGGGCCTTGATCACGGCCGTACCAAGCCGCCTGGCCACGGCTATGGCTTACATGC
>CAMATS010000145.1 GCA_945861195.1 Rhodoferax sp. OV413 | reverse complement strand
AAGCTCGCTCCTGGCGCCACGGCGGTGTCTGGGTCTAGCCAGCCCCGCGGCAGCGCCGCAGCAGGCAGCCCGGAAAACTCGAAACCCGTTTCGGTAGCGCGCCACTGCACCGGCACACCACTGGTTTGTGACTTGGCCCGCGCAGCTTCTAGCAGCGCCACCAGGCGTTCGGCCTCGCGCTCGAGTTGCACCTCCGAGCCATCGCGAAGTGCCAGCGCCACGCCGGTGGATGCCAGCGCCACAATCGCCACCACCACCAGCAGCTCCAACAGGGTAAAGCCGGCGCTGCGGCGCGGGCGGCGCTCAGGGCTGCCAGCTGCCAACATCTGCGTTCTTGCCCTCGCCACCGGTCTGACCGTCTGCGCCAAAGGACATCACGTCCACCTCACCTTTGATGCCCGGGCTGAGGTACTGGTAAGGGCGGCCCCAGGGGTCTTTGGGCAATTGGTCGAGGTAGGGCTTCCAGTTCACCGGCATTGGGTCGACGGTGGGCTTGGTCAAAAGAGCTTGCAGCCCCTGCTCGGCACTGGGATAGCGCTGGTTGTCGAGCTTGTAGAGTTTGAGCGCCTGCACCAGGTTGCTGACATCGGTTTTGGCAGCCGTCACACGGGCATCATCGGCACGGTCCAGCACATTGGGCACGATCAAGGCGGCCAACACGCCGATGATCAGCAGCACCACCATCAGCTCAATCAGGGTGAAGCCGCGTTGGATAAGGTGGCGCGTTCTGGTTCTCATTCTGCTGCTCATGCTGGCGATTTTGTTGGTGTTCGCGCGTCCCGTCATGATGCATCTCCTTGGCCTACAAACTGCTGGCGATGATACCCGGCTGGTTCATAATCTGAGCATGCGCCGCACTCTAGATGACCGATGGTGGCCTCGACTGGCCGGGTTCTTGACCGCCGCGTTGGCTGCGGGCAGCGCGGTTTTCTGGCTGCTCCAACTCAGCGCGTTGGCGTCCGTACAGGGCCGGTTTCCGTTGCCCGTGCCAAGCTTGCCGGCACCAGACCCCAGCGCGATCGCAAGGGTTTTAGGGGGTGGCAAGAGCCCTGTTGCGGCATCGGCTTCAGTATTGCCGGATGCGAACGCCGGGCGCTTCAAGCTCAGCGGGGTGGTGGCATCAAAGCAAGACCAAGGCTTGGCCTTGATCGCCATAGACGGCAAGCCAGCGCGGCCAATCAAAGTTGGCGGCGAGGTGGGCGAGGCACTGTTGCTGCAGACGGTTTCAAGGTCGGGCGCCACCTTGGCGCCAAGGCTGGATGGCCCGGCTACCGTGACCCTGGAGTTGCCCAAGCCGGCTGTGCCCTGATCATGCGCCAAGCGCTTGTCGCATGGCGTCAATGACGCCTTTGTAATCTGACGCCCGAAAAATCGCGCTGCCCGCCACAAACGTGTCGGCGCCGGCGTCGGCTACCCGGCGGATGTTGTCAACCTTGATGCCGCCATCGACCTCCAGGCGAATGTCTTTGCCGCTGGCCGTGATGCGCCGGCGTGCGTCTTCGATCTTGCGCAGGGCCGAATCAATGAAGCTCTGTCCGCCAAAACCGGGGTTGACGCTCATGATCAGCACCAGATCAATGTCCTCGATCACCCAGTCGAGCACCTCGAGCGACTGCGCCGGGTTAAACACCAGACCCGCCTGGCAGCCCCGAGCCTTGATGGCTTGAACGCTGCGATGCACATGGCCGCTGGCGTCGGGGTGAAAGCTGATCAGGTCTGCGCCAGCCTCAGCAAAGGCGGCGGCCAATGCGTCGACTGGCTGCACCATCAGGTGCACGTCAATCGGCACTGCCAGGCCTTGGGCAGTCTTGGCATGGGGTTTGAGGGCGCTGCAAATCATGGGCCCAAAAGTGAGGTTGGGCACGTAGTGGTTGTCCATCACATCAAAATGAATCCAGTCGCTGCCCGCAGCGATCACATCGCGAACCTCCTGCCCGAGGCGGGCAAAGTCGGCGGAAAGAATCGAGGGCGCAATGCGGTAGGTCATGGCAGCAGGGTCATCAATGACGGTTTGGATGGAGCGGTTATTTTCGCAGGTAGCATTGGGCCATGTCCAAGTACCAATTCAAGGTTGAAGTCACCTCCCGGTTTTTGCCCGAGCAATCCATGCCCGAGCAGGGGATGTATATGTTTGCCTACACGGTCAGCATCGCCAATGTTGGCGAGGTGCCGGCGCAACTGGTGTCGCGCACCTGGAACGTGAACGACGCCAACGGCCACACCGAGCGGGTGAGGGGTTTGGGCGTGGTGGGGCAGCAACCGCTGCTCAAACCCGGCGAGGTGTTTGAATACACCAGCGGCTCCCGGCTGCGCACGCCCACCGGCACCATGCACGGCAGCTTTTTCTGTGTTGCCGAAGACGGAGAAAAGTTTGACACCGACATCCCCATGTTCGTGCTTGACGCCCTGAGTGCCGGAGGCAGCGGGCGAACCCTGCACTGAGTTTGGGCGAATTCGACCTGATTGCACGTTATTTTCAACGCCCGGTGCGGCGGGCTGTGCTCGGCGTTGGTGACGACTGCGCGCTGCTGCAGCCGCGCCCCGGTATGCAGTTGGCGATCTCCAGCGACATGCTGGTCGAGGGCCGGCATTTTTTTAGTGATGTTGAGCCCAGCGCCCTGGGGCACAAGGCGCTCGCGGTTAACCTGAGTGACCTGGCCGCCTGTGGCGCTGCGCCGCTGGCTTTCACACTGGCCTTGGCGCTGCCCAGCGTGGATGAGGTCTGGCTTGGCGCCTTCTCCCGTGGCCTGCTGGCGCTGGCCGACGAACATGGCTGCGAACTCGTTGGCGGCGACACCACGCGGGGGCCGCTCAACATTTGCATCACGGTTTTTGGCGAGGTGCCGTTGCAGGATGGACGCTCGCAAGCGCTGCTGCGCTCGGGCGCGCGTGCGGGGGACGATCTGTATGTCAGCGGTACTTTCGGAGACGCGGCCTTGGCGCTGGATGTACTTCGCGGCCGCCTTGGCGTGCCCGCTGCCGTGTTGGCGGCCGCGCGCCTTCGCCTGGAGCGCCCCAGCCCCCGGGTGGCCCTGGGCCAGGCCCTGCGCGGCATCGCCAGCGCGGCCATTGATGTCAGTGACGGCCTGCTCGGCGACCTGGGTCACATCCTCAAACAGTCTGGCGTTGGTGCCACGGTGGCGGCCGATACGGCTGCCGGCCTGGTTGCGGCCCGGGCTTTTTATGCCGGCGCTGCGAGCCCGCTTGACCCGTCGCCGAGCCAAGACGATTGGCGCCGCTGGGCGCTTGCCGGGGGCGATGACTACGAGTTGCTGTTTGCTGCGCCACTGTCCAAACGTGGCGAGGTGGCGGCGGCGGGCCAGGCCAGCGGCACGGCAGTCACCCGCATTGGCCAGGTCGACGCCCAGCCCGGTCTGCGCCTGATTGATGGCCAGGGGCAGCCACTGGCCAACAACCATGTGTCGTTCGACCACTTTGGACCCTGAACTGCCGTTTTTTGCGTCTGTAGCCTCGGCCCTCGCTGCCAACAGCGGCGTCTTGCCGTACCCGATAAGACGATCAGGCGCCTTTGGGGGTGGCATACAGGACAATCCTCCTATGACGGATGAAGCAGCTCCCCACCAGCGCCGCGTGCGCTACGCCGGCACGCACCCGCGCAGCTTTGCCGAGAAATACAAGGAGCTTGACCCGCTCGGCCACGCCGGGGCTATTGACCGGGTGATGGCGCGCGGGCAAACCCCGGCTGGCATGCACCGGCCGATTTGCGTGGATGAGATTTTGGCCATACTGTCGCCCCAACCGGGCGAGGTGGGCCTGGATGCGACGCTGGGCTACGGCGGCCATGCCCGGGCCCTATTGGCGCGCCTGGCCCCGGGCGGGCGACTGTTTGGCGTGGACATCGACCCGGCCGAATTTGCCCGCACCGAAACCCGCTTGCGTGGCCTGGGTTTTGGTGCCTCGGTGCTGGTGCTGCACCGGATCAATTTCGACCAAGTCTCGGCACTGCTGCCCGAGGCTGGTGGAGGCTTTGATCTGGTGTTGGCAGACCTGGGGGTATCGTCGATGCAAATTGACAACCCGGCGCGCGGCTTTAGCTTCAAAACAGACGGGCCACTGGACCTGCGTTTGGACCCCAGCTGCGGTCAGTCGGCGTCCGGGTTGCTGCAGTCGGTCACGCGCCAAGGCCTGCGCGAACTCTTGACGGACAACGCCGACGAGCCCTTTGCCCTGCCTTTGGCCGCGGCACTGCAGGGGCAGTACCTTCAATCAACCACTGAGCTGGCTGACCTGGTGCGCCAGACCCTGCAAGCCGAGTTGCCCAAGCGCATGCCCGAGGCCGAGCGAAAGCTTGAAACCACCAAGTCTTTGCAGCGCACTTTCCAGGCCTTGCGCATTGCGGTGAATGACGAGTTTGGTGTGCTGGATCGATTTTTGGCGCAACTGCCGGGCTGCCTGAAGCCCGGAGGACGGGTGGCGATTCTGAGCTTTCACTCGGGTGAAGATCGCCGCGTGAAAAAGGCCTTCCAGGTCGGCGAGCGCAGCGGCTTCTACGCCCGCGTGGCGCCCGATGCGATCCGGCCATCGGCTCAGGAGCGGCGTGCCAACCCCCGCTGCAGCTCGACCAAACTGCGCTGGGCGGTGGCTGCCGGTTCGCCATAATTTAGCCATGTCTGAGCCAGCACCCGAGATCACCGATTTTGCTGCGCACCTGGCTGGTGTGCCACAGCGCCTGCCGCGCCGCGCGACGGCCGGCTTTCTGCTGGCCCATCCGGCACATTTTTTGGCCTTGGGCTTTGGTTCAGGCCTCAGCCCGGTGGCGCCAGGCACTGCCGGCACCCTGTGGGCTTGGGTGGCCTTTGTGGCCCTGCAGCCCTGGATGAATGACGCCTACTGGGCGCTGCTGATCGCCACCACACTGGTGCTTGGCAGCTGGGCCAGCACCATCACCGCCCGGGATATGGGGGTGCTCGATCCCAGCGCGATCGTGGTCGATGAGGTCGTCGCTTTTTGGTTGGTGCTGTGGCTGGTAACGCCAGCCGGCCTGCTTGAGCAAGCCCTTGCGTTTGCCCTGTTCAGGTACTTCGACGCCGCCAAGCCCGGGCCGGTGGGCTGGGCCGATGCACTGTGCCACCGGCTGGACGCGGTGCGCGATCCGCAGGCCTGGCGCAAGGCCGGCCTGGGCATCATGCTTGATGATCTGGTGGCGGCCGGCTGCACCCTGTTGGTGGTTGCTGCCTGGAGGTTCTGGCAATGACAGCAAACCCCACAGATGCAGCGCCAGTAACCGAGGCTTTGTGCGCTCTGTTGGCCGAGGCTTTGCTCAAGAAAGGGTTCAAGCTGGTCACCGCCGAGAGCTGCACCGGCGGCATGATCGCCGCCGCCTGCACCGACCTGGCTGGCTCGAGCGCCTGGTTTGAGCGGGGCTTTGTCACCTATTCGAATGATGCCAAGACCGAGTTGCTTGGCGTGCCCGAACGGGTACTGCACCGGGCTGGCGCGGTCTGCGGCCCAGTGGCGCAAGCCATGGCCGAGGGGGCGCTGGCGCATTCCCGCGCCCAGGTGGCCGTGGCCGTCACAGGCGTGGCTGGCCCCACCGGCGGCAGCCCGGCAAAGCCGGTGGGCACGGTCTGGTTCGGCTTTGCTTTGCCCGGGCAGGTCGTGGCAGAAAAATGTCATTTTGAGGGCGACCGCGCTGCCGTACGGCAGGCCACTGTGCGCCACGCACTCAACCGCCTGCTTGCCCTGCTCAACCAAGCTTGAGCCAAGCCATGGTGCGCCCGGCCCGAGCCGAGTTGGCCTGCAGTCCAGCTACGATGTTGCCCCGTACCGCCCAAGGAAATTCATGAACGACCACAACGCCACCACCATGCTGCAACTGCGCTCGCTGATCAAGCGCAATGCCGAATTAATTTTGTCGCTCGATGAAGTCCCCATGCCCGAGCCCGGCCCGCAGGACGTGCTGGTACAGATGCAGGCCGCGCCACTGAACCCCTCGGACCTGGGCTTGCTATTTGGCGCCGCAGACCTGTCGACCCTGAGCGCCTCGGGCAGCTCGCAGCGCCCGGTGATTCGCGCCACGGTGCCTGAAAAACTGATGCCTGGCATGGCTGCCCGGCTCGAGCTCTCGATGCCTGTGGGCAACGAGGGCGCGGGCTTGGTGGTCAAAGCGGGGGCATCGGCCGAGGCGCAGGCCCTGCTGGGCAAAACCGTGGCCCTGCTGGGTGGCGG
>CAMATS010000144.1 GCA_945861195.1 Rhodoferax sp. OV413 | reverse complement strand
GAACCAGGGCCGAGTGGTCAAGGTCTTGCATGCCATTGGCACTGCACACCTGCATCAGTTGCGCTGCGCTGGCGGTTTGCGGCAAGGCCACGCCCAAAGCACGGGCGCCCTGCAGGGCCAGGTTCAGGTCTTTTTGGTGCAGGCCAATTCGAAAGCCCGGGGCAAAGGTGCGCTTGATCATGCGCTCGCCGTGCACCTCCAGGATGCGCGAGGCGGCAAAGCCACCCATCAAGGCTTGGCGTACCTTGGCCGGGTCAGCCCCTGCCTTGCTGGCAAACAGCAGGGCTTCGCCCACGGCAGCAATATTCAGGGCCACAATGATCTGGTTGGCCACCTTGCAGGTCTGACCGTCACCATTGCCCCCGACCAGGGTGATGTTCTTGCCCATGAGCTCAAACAGGGGACGCAAGCGCTCGAACGCGGCAAGCGGGCCGCCCACCATGATGGTCAGACTGGCGGCCTTGGCACCTACCTGGCCGCCCGAGACTGGCGCATCCAGGTAGTCGCAGCCCTGGGCGTTGATCTTTTGGGCAAAGCCCTTGGTCTCCATGGGTGAGATGGAGCTCATATCGACCACGGTCTTGCCCGCGCTGAGGCCGGCGGCAAGGCCGGACTCACCAAACAGCACCCGCGCCACATCTGGCGTGTCGGGCAGCATCATGAAAATGATGTCGGCCTGCTGTGCGACCTGCTGCGCGCTGCTGCAAGCCAAGCCGCCCGCGCCCAGCAGGGTCGCCGGAACACCGCTGCGGCTGTGCAAAAAAACCTGGTGCCCGGCTGCCAGCAGATGTTGGGCCATGGGCGCGCCCATGATGCCCAGGCCAATAAAACCCAATTTATGCATTGCATTTCTCCAAAAAAACCAAAAACGCCTGGCGCCCAGCTCCGGGGATGCTAGTCACGGTAACGGTCGCACAGGGCCTGGCTGGCATTGCGAAAAAGACCCAGGTCGCTGCCCACGCCGACAAAGCTCGCACCCATGGCCAGGTAGCGGCGGGCATCGGCCTCGGCTGGCGCCAAAATACCCAGGGGCTTGCCAGCAGCCTGGCCTGCAGCAAAAACTTCAGCGATTGCCCACTGTACCTCGGGGTGGCCAGGGTTGCCCAGGTGGCCATAAGCAGCCGCCAGGTCCGACGGGCCAACAAACACACAGTCCACCCCCGGCACAGCGGCGATCTGGCTGGCTGCGGCTACGCCCAGCCGGCTTTCAATTTGTACCAGCACACAAATCTGCTCATTGATGCCTTTGAAGTAATCGGGCAGGGTGCCATAGCGGTTGTTACGCTGCGATACCGAAACACCGCGCACACCCTGGGGCGGATAACGGGTGGCGGCTACCGCGGCGCTGGCCTGCTCGGTAGTTTCAATGAAAGGCACTAAAAAGTTGTAAAAGCCGGCGTCAAGCAAGCGCTTGATTTCCACCGCATTGTTGCTCGCAGGTCGCACGATAGGCGCGCTCACGCTGTCTTTGAGCGCCATGAGCTGCGGGATAAAGCTGATCACATCATTGGGCGAATGCTCGCCATCGAGCAGCAGCCAGTCAAAGCCGGCCAGGCCCAGCACCTCGGTGCTGATGGCGCTGGACAGCGAAGCCCAACAGCCAATCAGCCGTTTGCCGGCCAACAGATCACGCTTGAAGCTGTTGGGAAAAGCCTGGTAAGGGGTGGACGAGCTCATGGGTGTCTTTCGGTTTTAGGTGATCGGGGCAGGGTTGAACAGCACCAATTGGTTGTGCAGCTTCCAGTGTTCAGCCCAGGTTTTTTTGCGGCCACTGGCCACCGCTAGCATCAGGTGGAACAACTCCCAGCCAAGCTCCTCGATGCTGGCCTGTCCGTCGGCAATGCGTCCGGCGTTGAGGTCCATCAGGTCATGCCAACGGCGGGCCAAATCAGTGCGGGTGGCGACCTTGATGACTGGCACTTCGGCGAGGCCGTAGGGCGTGCCGCGCCCGGTGGTGAACACATGCAGGTTCATGCCCGCGGCAAGTTGCAGGGTGCCGCAAATGAAATCGCTGGCCGGGCTGGCCGCAAAAACCAGGCCTTTTTGCCCGGCTGTGAGACGCTCGCCGGGCGCCAGCACGTGGGAGATCGCAAAGCTGCCGCTCTTGACGATCGAACCCATGGCTTTTTCAGCGATATTGGACAGGCCTCCGGCCTTGTTACCCGGTGTGGTGTTGGCGCTGCGGTCAACCTGCCCACGCGCCAGATAGCGGTCGTACCAGTCAAGCTCGCGCACAATGGCCTGCGCCACCTCGGGCGAGGCAGCGCGCTGGGTGAGTTGGTCCGCGGCGTCTCGCACCTCGGTGTTTTCACTGAACATGATGGTCGCGCCGGCCCGCACCAGCAGGTCTGCTGCAAAGCCAACTGCTGGGTTGGCCGTGACACCCGAGAAGGCGTCGCTGCCGCCACATTGCACACCCACCACCAGGGCGCTGGCCGGCAGGGTTTGGCGACGCCGGGCATTGAGCCGCTCCAGGTGCGGCCGGGCGCTTTGCACAATGCTGTCGAGCATGGACATGAACCCGACATGGTGCTCGTCTTGCAGGCAGACCGTATCGGCCGGGTCACTGGCCGAGCCACCCTTGATGATGGGAAAACTGCCGGGCGGCAACAGGCGCGAGGGCTGCAGTTTTTCACAGCCCAGACTGACCACCATGATCTCGCCGCCAAAATTGGGGTTGAGGCTGATATTGCGCAACGTGCGGATAGGAATAATGGCCTCAGGCGCATCAATGGCCACGCCGCAGCCATACGTGTGCTCCAGGCCGACCACATCATCCACAAAGGGGTACAGGGGCATCAGCTCGGTTTTGATGCGGCTCACCGCCTGAGCAACCACGCCCGCCACGCACTGCACGGTGGTGGTGATGGCCAACAGGTTGCGCGTGCCAACCGAGCCATCGGCGTTCAAAAAGCCTTCAAAACTGTAGCCCTCGAGGGGCAGCGGCTGGGGCACAGCCAAGCTGGCCATGGGCAATTGGCTGAGCTCTTGCGCTGCTGGCACTTGCAGCTGGCGCTCCTGCACCCAGGCGCCTGCAGCGATGTCTTGCAGCGCGTAGCCGATGGTCACGTTGTAGCGGCGCACTGCGGCGCCGGCGGCAATCATTTGCAAGGCCACCTTGTGGCCCTGGGGCACCCGCTGAGTCAGCACCAGGCCGCTTTCAAGCACTGCGCCGGCAGCCAGCCCGCCGTCATTGACCACGATCGCCACGTTGTCGGCCGGGTTCATGCGGATGCTGCGGGCTTGCAGCTGCTGGGGCGGGGCGATGGTCATGCCCGAATCTCCACCCAGTTGGGGTTTTGTCCCACCGGCAGGCGCTGTTGTAAATCGAGTTGACCGGTGTGCGGGTCAATGCGCCAGCGGCCCAGGTGGTGCGATTGTTGGCCGACCACCAGCAGCTGCTGGCCGCTGGCGTCGATCGCAAAACCACGGGGTTGGGCCTCTACTGGCACATGGCCCAGGCTGCTTAAGAGCCCCGACTCGGGCTGCACCTTGAAGATAGCCAGGGTGCTGGAGTTGCGCTCGCTGGTGTAGAGGTGACGCCCATCAGGCGTGATGTGAATATCTGCCGCCCAGGCCTTGCCGGAAAAACCGGACGGCAGGCTGCTGATGGTTTGCAGCGCCCTGAGCTGCCCGCTGTGGGCATCAAAGGCCAGCACATCCAGGCCAGCGTCGAGCTCATTGAGCAGGTAGACGAACCGCCCGCACGGCGAAAAGCAAAAATGCCGCGGACCCGCTCCCGGGCGGGCGATCCAATCTGCCGCCGGTTTGGGGCTGAGTTGGCCGCTGGCCGGATCGAACTCGAAATTCATCAACCGGCCACCCCCCAGGCTGGTGACGAGCACATGCCGGTTCGACGGAGCGGCAAGAATCGCATGTGCGTTGGGGCCGGTGCCAAGGGTCTGTTGCACTGAGCCGACCTGCCCGTCAGGCCCGATGGGGCTGACCGTGATTTGGTGGCTAGGGTAGGAGGCAGCAAACAAAAACCTGCCACTGCGGTCGGTCGACACATAAGCCATGCTGGCTGGCAAGCCAGTCTCGCCCAACAAACTCAGGCGCCCGCTGTGGGGGTCGATGCGCAGGCTCAGCAGCGCCATCGGCTCGCTGCGCCGCGCCACATAAAGAAAGCCCTGGCAGGGGCTCAGGGCCAGAGGCATCAGGGAGCCACCGAGCGCCAAGGTGTCAACCGGCGTGAGCTCGCCCCCAGCCGCCAGGCTCAGTACCGAGATATCGCCACTGTCGGCGTTACTGACATAGACAAAGGTCATGCGCTTATTGTCCTTTCGAAAACCCGCCACTGCGGGCACTGGCCGAATCAGGCTGCGAAACCATACACGGCCTGCGGGTTGTCCACCAAAATGCGCCGCCAGTCTTGGGCATTGGCGCTCCAGTGGGAGAGCAGGCCCAAAAGAACCGCGTCTTGCGGCGGCACGGCCTGGTTCGGATGGGGCCAGTTGCTTGCCCACAGACAGCGCTGCGGGTAACGATTGGCAAGAGACCGGGCCAATAGGCCCACATCGCCATAGGTCGGCGCGCCTTGTCTTGAGGTTTCGTACGGCGCTGACAGTTTGATCCAGGTCCGACCCTGGTCTAACAGACGGCACAGGGCTACAAAAGCCGGATCATCGGTGCTGGCAGGAGGGCTTAAAAACTTGCCGGTGTGGTCTAGCACCAGGGGCGTGCCCAGGGCCTGCAGGCGCGGCAGGTGCTGCAGCATGTCGCAGCCATTGAACTGCAGGTTGATGTGCCAGCCCAGCGCAGCGATCTTGCCAGCCAAAGGCTCCAAGGCATCCCAACCGAGCGGCCCGCCCGCCAACATCATCATGCGCACGCCTCGAATGCCCCCGGCGTGCAGGGCCTCGAGTTCGGCCTGCGTCACCTCGGGCCGAACCATCGCCACACCGCGCGCCTGCCCCGGCATTGCTGCCACCGCATTCAGGGTGCAGCGGTTGTCAAAGCCGTAAGCTGTGGGTTGCACCACCACCACCCGAGACAAACCGAGTTGTTTTTGCACAGTTTGATAAGCCGCCAAAGACGCCTGCGGTGGCTTGAAGGTGGCCGTCGGCGCCAGGGGATAGGCTTGGTCGTAAACATGCATGTGGCAGTCGCAAGCACCTGGCGGCAGAAAAGCATCAGCAGCGGCGTGGGTCATGTGGCACTCCAGTTCAAGTCTGGGCCATCACCGGCCCGGCTGTGGACGGGAGCGTATCTTGCCAGCAAGCGACTGGCCTGCGCTGCATTGACCGCCCCTGGCGGCAGTTCGCCGCGCAGAATTGCCGCGGTTTGCACCACGGTCTCGAGCGCTTGGTGGGCAATCGCCTCGGGCGTGAGCCCGCCCACGTGGGGGGTGGCGATCACCAGCGGATGCTGCGCCAAGGCCGGCGAGGGCATTTGATCTGCCGCCCGGCCCACATCGAGGCCAGCGCCGGCGAGCTGGCCCCTGTTGAGGGCTTGCAGCAGTGCGTCTTCGTCGACCAACTGCCCCCTTGCTGCGTTGATGAAATAAGCCTCTGGCTTCATCAGCGCCAAAGCCTGGGCATTGATCAGATTTTCGGTCTCAGGGGTAGCCGGGGCCAGGCAAACGACATAGTCTGACTGCTGCAACAAATCGGGCAGCCCCAGCGGCTCGATGGTCGAGTCCGCGGGGCGCACATAGGGGTCGTTGACGCACACCCGCATGCCAAAGGCCTGTGCCAAGTGGCAAAGTTGGCGACCGATTTCGCCATAACCAATGACCCCCAGACGGGCGCCCTTGAGTTGCCGGCCCATGCGGGGCTGCACCGCCAGGGCTGTGCGGTAGCCCAGGGCGGCAACGGTGATGTGGCGGCTCAGGTCAATCATCACGCCGAGCACCCATTCGGCCACCGAGGCAGCAAAGCCCGGGCTGGCACGCGTCACCAGCACGCCCTGGGCGCTGGCCGCCGCAAGGTCAATGGTGCGAATGTCAACGGCACAACGCACCACCGCCAACAAATTCGGCACGGCGGCAAAAAAAGCGGCATCCAGGGCGGTCTGGCGGTAGGCAATCAGCACCTCGCAACCCTGGGCAGCAAGAACCAATTCTGGTGTGTCCCAGTCGTGGTCGCTCGGGTTGAGCTTGACCTGCGCCAGCAAGCGCAGCTTGGCCAGCGCCTGGTCGCCAAAGTAACTGCTCAGGCGCCCGCTGGGATGGGTCAACAAAACCAGGGGCTTGACCACTTGTTCGCTCACAA
>CAMATS010000143.1 GCA_945861195.1 Rhodoferax sp. OV413 | reverse complement strand
CGTCGGCATGCATGCCGGCGGCGTGCTGATCGCGCCGGGCAAGCTCACCGACTTTTGCCCGCTCTACCAGCAGCCCGGCAGCGACTCGGCGGTGAGCCAGTACGACAAAAACGACGTCGAAGCGATCGGCTTGGTGAAGTTTGACTTTTTGGGTCTGGCCACGCTGACAATTCTGGAGATCGCGCGCGAGTTCATCATGCAGCGCCACGCTGGCCAAGAGAACTTTGCTTTTGAAAACCTGCCGCTCGACGACGCCAAGGTTTACCGCCTTTTTGCAGAAGGCAAAACCGAAGCGGTGTTCCAGTTTGAAAGCAGCGGCATGCAGCGCATGCTCAAGGACGCGCGCCCCTCGCGCCTGGAAGACCTGATCGCGCTCAATGCCTTGTACCGCCCCGGTCCGATGGATTTGATACCGACCTTTGTGGCGCGCAAACAAGGCCGCGAAGAAGTGGTCTACCCGCACCCCTTGGTGGCCGGGATGCTGTCTGAGACTTACGGCATCATGGTCTACCAGGAGCAGGTGATGCAGACCGCACAGATTTTGGGCGGCTACTCGCTGGGCGGCGCTGACATGCTGCGCCGTGCCATGGGCAAAAAAGACGCCGACGAGATGGCCCGGCACCGGCAGATCTTCCGTGACGGCGCGGCCAAAAACAGCATCGACCCGGCCAAGGCCGACGACATCTTTGACCTGATGGAGAGGTTTGCCGGCTACGGTTTTAACAAGTCGCATGCTGCTGCCTATTCTCTGCTGGCCTACCACACGGCCTGGCTCAAGGTGCATTACACGGCCGAGTTCTTTTGCGCCAACATGACCATAGAGATGGACGACACCGACAAGCTCAAGGTGTTGTTTGAAGACGCGCTGCGCATGGGCCTGAGCTTTGAGCCACCCAATGTCAACCGCGGAACACACCGTTTCGAGCCTGTCTCTGACCGCCAGATTCGTTATGGGCTGAGTGCCATCAAAGGCACTGGTCAACAGGCCATCGAGGCCATTGTGGCCGCCCGTGAAGGCCGGGGCGCGGGGCCGCTGGCGGGGGACAACCGGCCCTTTAGCAGCCTGTTTGACTTTTGTGCTCGGGTCGATCGCAGCCGGCTCAACAAACGCACGGTGGAAGCCTTGATCAAGGCCGGGGCTTTTGACACCTTGCAGCGCAACCGAGCGAGCCTGCTGGCCTCGGTGGACCTGGCTTTTGACTTTGGCGCGGCTATGCTGGCCAATGCCAACCAGGGCAGCCTGTTTGATCTAGGTGGCGCCGACGACCATGGTGCGAGCAAGCAAGAGCCCGACCTGGTGCCCGCCCTCCCCTGGGGGGTGCGCGCTCAGCTGACCATGGAAAAAGCGGCCATCGGCTTCTACCTGTCGGGCCATTTGTTTGACGAGTCGGTGGCCGAGGTGCGCCGCTTTGCCAAGCGCCAGATCAGCGACCTGATCGATACCCGCGAGCCGCAGTTGCTGGCGGGCATCATCACCGACTACCGGGTGATCAACGGCCAGCGCGGCAAACTGGCCCTGTTCAAGCTCGACGACAAATCAGGCACGGTAGACGCCCGCGCCGATGAGGCCCTGATGGCTGCGCACCGCCAACTGCTCAAAGACGATGAACTGGTGATCGTCATGGGCAAGTTGCAGCCCGACCGCTTTGCCGGTGGCGTGCAACTGACTGTCACGCAGATGTGGAGCCTGGAGCAGGCGCGCTGCCGGTTTGGCAAATACCTGGGCGTGACGGTCAACGGCTGCTTGCCCGATGTGGCGCGGCTGTTGGCGGCCCATCCGCCGCAGCGCGAGATCACCGAGCAGGGCGAGTTGCTGCGTGGCCTGGGGCTGCGCCTGTCGGTGCTGCGCCCGGGCCTTGCGGGCCCAATCAGTTTTGATTTGCAGCTCGGCGACGAGGCCCGGTTTTACCCCAGCGAGGCCGCCTTGGCGAGCTGGCGCGCCCAGGCTGACGCCGGCCGGGCGGTGGTGGTTTATGAGTGAGTGCGGGCTTAGGCTGTAAGCTGCCATTGCACGCTGCGGCTTTGGCAAGCTGCGGGGGCCGACTGCTTGCCGCTGCTCGTGTCCCCCCGCCCTACGGGCTCCTCGTTTACCTCGCTGCGACACCCAGCCTGCCCCCGCAGACGCGGGCTCAATGCGCATACGGCTGGGGCAATCAAAACCAGTTAGTACTTGGCCCTCTGACGGCGAGGGTCATTCAATATGCAATTTCCAGGCTAAGATGATGCTTATTTTTGGAGTATTTTGATGCGTATGACACTTACACTTGATGATGATATAGCTGAACAATTGATGCGGCTGACGGGTGAGAAAACACCCCTGTTTGCGATTCGGCATGCGCTCAAAGACTACCTTGTAGCGGTGCGAAAGCAAAAGTTGCTGGCGCTTCGTGGACAGGTCCAGGTCGAGGACAGCTGGCGAGAGTTGCGGCAGTTGGACATGAAGGAATGAACAGCCGCATGCTCATTGATACCAGTGCCTGGATCGATTTTTTGCGTGGCCGAGCCGGTGCCTTGGGCGATGCAGTCGAGAGGGCACTGTCGCACGACACCGCGCTCATGTGCGGCGTCGTGATCGCTGAGCTGTTGCAGGGTGCCAAGGGAAAAAAAGAAAAACAACAGCTCGGATTTCTCTTTGCCAACGTGGAATGTCTGCCAGTGCTTCCCGACGATTGACATAGTGCAGGCAGGGCATTACAGGCCTTGCGCTTGAGCGGCATCACACTGCCATTGTCAGACGCACTTATCGCAGCCGTGGCGCAGCGGCATGGGGTGTCCATTCTCACGGCCGATGCCCATTTCAAGCATCTGTCGGTTGGGTTGGTTGAAGCGCCGCGGTCGCCCGACCCATGAGTGGGCCCTGCTACTTCTCCGCCAGCATCAGTCTTTCGGCCTAAATGTGAACACAAGAGAGGGAGGGACTCGCCCATCAATGTCGCGAGGCAGAACCTCCATTTTGTCGAAGGCTCTGAGCACCGCATCATCCCAGGCTTTCACGCCACTGGATTTGATCAGTTTGCGCTCTGTGATGCTGCCGTCAGCGCTTGCTTTGACTGCCACCTCTGCTTCTGGGTTACCGCTGAGTTGGACCCGGGTTTCTTCTAGCAAAACGATATTTGGTTTGAGCTTGGCGCGAACCCGCCCGGCATAGCTGGCCGATGGTCCGGCCGCTTGCTGGGTGTTGCCGCTGCCGCCGCTTGGGCTGGTGATGGTCGGCTGCACAGGGGTCGCTGGGGGCGGCGTCACCGAAGGTGGGGCAGGGACAGGGTTAGGTGGCGGCGGCCGTGGCGGCGTCACCGAAGGCGGGGTGGGCACAGGGTTAGGTGGCGGTGGCCTTGGTGGCGTCGGCGCAGGGGTAGGCGCAGGCGCAGGGCTGGGCGTTGGTTTGGGGCTCGATGCTGGCACGCTTGGCACGGGTGTCGGCGTAGCCAGCAGTTTGGCCATGCGCTTGGTCTGCTCCAGGCGCAGTGCCTCGATTTGCTTGGCGCTTTGCGCCTCCCGGCGCTCTTGCTCACGCAGCTCTTGCAGGCGTTGGGCTTCTTTTGCCAACGACGCCTGGTGCAGCTTTTCTTGGCGATTGCGTTCTTCTTCAATTTGCGCCTGCTTGAGGCGATCCTTTTCCTTGCGTTGTTTTTCTTGGGCCAGGGCAATGTCTACTTTGGAGCGCGCGGCTGGTTCTGGCGGCGCTGGCGCGGGTTTGGCCGGTACGGGTAAAGGTACAGGTGCAGGTGCAGGTGGGGCTACAGGTAAAGGTGGGGGTGGAGGTACAGGTGGCGGTAGAGGTGCAGCTTCAGCGGCGGGTGGTGCTGGCGGGGGTAGCGGCGCTTCTGGCGGTTTGGGCGCTGCTTCACGCGGTACTGCCGCCCAAAGTTCGGCCTCCACGCTGAAGTCTTGGCTCTGTCGTTTCCACTGCACGCCCAGGCTCAATGCCGCCAGCAGCGCTGCATGGGCCAGCAGTGCCAAGCCCAGTGAGCGCAACCTGCCGGGCTGGGCCGGCGGCGCAAAATCGAGGCGATCGGTCATGGCGATCATGGCGGCAGCTTATTTGACCAGTTGTACCGACAAGCCCAGGCGCTGAACCCCGGCGCGCTGCAGCTTGTCCATGACCTTCATGACGATCTCGTATTTGACGTTTTTGTCTGCACTGATGACCACCGCCGAGCCGGGCGTGTCAGCCTGCGCGCGTTGTATCTCGGTGACCAGCGTGTCAAGCGTCACGCTGCTGGTTTTTTCTCGGAGCTTGAGCTCCAGGGACGCGGTCTTGCTGATCACGACCTCGATGACCAGATCGGGTTGGCGCGGGGCTTTGCCCATGCTGGGCAGGTCGATCAGGCTGGGGCTAATCAGGGGCGCTGTGACCATGAAGATGATCAGCAGAACCAGCATCACATCGATGAAGGGCACCATATTGATCTCGTTGATGGTGCGCCGGCCGCGTCCGCGGCTGACCGTGGCAGGCATAGGTGGCCCCTTTGTTAGCGACCGGACGCAGATTGCGCGCCCACGTTGCGTTGCAAGATGTTGGAGAACTCTTCAATGAAGGTTTCCAGCTTGATTGCCACCCGGTCAATGTCCCGGGCAAACCGGTTGTAGGCCACCACGGCAGGAATGGCTGCAAACAGGCCGATGGCGGTTGCCACCAGCGCCTCGGCGATGCCCGGTGCCACGGTGGCGAGTGTCACCTGCTGCAGCGATGCCAGGCCAGTGAACGCATTCATGATTCCCCACACCGTGCCCAGCAGCCCGACATAGGGCGAGACCGAGCCCACCGATGCCAGAAAGGACAGGTTGGTCTCCACCGCGTCGATTTCTCGCTGAAAGCTCGCCCGCATGGCGCGGCGCGCACCGTCGAGCAGGGTGGAGGCGTCCGAGATGCGCTTCTCGCGCAGCTTTTGATATTCGCGCATGCCGCTGGCAAAAATTCGCTCCATCGGCCCAGCCGCCCGGGCGTTTTGGGCAGCCGCAGCAAACAGGTCGTTCAGGCTGGTGCCAGACCAAAATTCCCGCTCAAATTTGTCATTCAGGGTGGTCACCCGTTTGAGCGAGAACAGCTTGCGAAAAATGGCCGCCCAACTCGACACCGACACCACGATCAGCAGCAGCATCACCAGTTGCACCACCAGACTCGCATTGAGGATGAGGTGGAAGATTGACAGGTCTTGGTTCATTGCAGGGCTTCCAGAACAGTGGGCGGAATTCTCACGGGCCGGGCATCACCAGCATTGACCCAGGCCATACGGAGGTTGTCTTCGCGCAGCAGCATGGCATTTGGGTCGGTTTGGCGGGCGGCATACTGCTGTATTGTCAACCAAGCGCGGCCGATTTGGAGCGCATCATCGGTGCCGGCCCAACGACATCCGCCCCGGGCCTGGCCTTGGCTGTCATGCGCTCAGCGCCTGCAGTCGCGCGATGGCCGTTTGCAAGTCGGCCATCGAGTTGGCGGTGGAAAAACGGATGAAGTGACCCGTGTCGGCCTGACCAAAGTCGCGCCCCGGCGTGGCCGCAAGGTGGGCCCGGCGCATCAGCTCAAAAGACAAATCCCAGCTGTCTTTGACACCAAGCCGCTGGCACCACTGCGTGCAATCTGCCCAAGCGTAAAAGCCGCCGTCTGGCATGACTGGCACGCTCAGCCCCAGCGCATTGAGGGCCGGTATGAAATAGTCACGGCGCGCTTTGAAGGCGGCGCGCCGGCGTTCGTATTCGGCCAGGCTGTCGGCCTCGAAGCAGGCCAGCGCGGCATGCTGAGCCAGCGTGCTGGGGCAGATGAAAAGGTGTTGTGCCAGCCGCTCCACCACACTCACCAGGGCTGGCGGCAGCACCAGCCAGCCCAGGCGCCAACCGGTCATGCTGAAGTACTTGCTAAAGCTGTTGATGCTGATGATCTGATCGTCAATCGCCAGCGCGCTTTGGCCAAACTGGGGCTCAAAGCTCAGCCCGAGGTAAATTTCATCGACCAGGGTGATGCCGCCACGGGCCTGCGCTATGTCATGAATACGGCGTAGCTCTGCTGGGTCAATCGAGGTGCCCGTGGGGTTGGAGGGCGAAGCCAGCAGTACGCCGCGAGTGCGCTCGCCCCAGGCCGCTTGAACTTTGTCGGCACTCAGCGCAAAGCGCTCGGCAGCGGTGCTTGGGATCAGCACCGCGCGGCCGTCGGCGGCGCTGACAAAGTGTCGGTTACAGGGGTAGCTGGGGTCTGGCATCAGCATCTCGTCGCCGGTCTCGATCAGGGCCAGGCAAACGAGTTGCAA
>CAMATS010000142.1 GCA_945861195.1 Rhodoferax sp. OV413 | reverse complement strand
GTGTTTGCCCGCTGGCGGGATGATCCGGTGCTCTTTGTGCAGCAGGCGCTGCATGTCAAGCGCATTGAGCCCTGGCAGATGGCGGCTTTGCGGGATTTGGTGCGCTCTAACCGGGTGGCGGTGCGCTCCGGGCACGGGGTGGGCAAGAGTGCGATGCAGAGCTGGGTGGTGCTGTGGTACCTCTTCACCCGCTCGCCGGTGAAGATTGCCTGCACGGCGCCCACCAGCCACCAGTTGTACGACGTGCTGTGGTCGGAGGTCTCCAAGTGGGCCCGCCAGCTGCATCCCTTTTTGCTGGCGATGATCAAGATCAACACCGACCGCATCGAGTTGCTCGACAACCCGGAGGAGTGCTTTGCGGTGGCCAGGACCGCGCGCAAGGAGCAGCCCGAGGCGTTTCAGGGCTTTCACTCGGAGAACATGCTGTTTTTGATTGATGAGGCCTCGGGCGTGGATGACCTGATCTTTGAGGTGGGCGAGGGCGCTTTGTCCACCAAAGGGGCCAAGGCGCTGATGTGTGGCAACCCGACCCGCACCAGTGGCTACTTCTATGAGGCGTTTCACCGCATGCGGGAGGTGTGGAAGACGCACAAGGTGTCGTGCTTTGATTCGAGCCGCTGCTCGGCTGACTACACCGATGCGCAGGCCCTCAAGTACGGGGTGGACTCCAACGTCTACCGGGTGCGGGTGCTGGGCGAGTTTCCCAAGCAAGATGATGACACGGTGATCTCGCTCGCACAGGTGGAGGACGCCTCGGTGCGGGCCATTGAGCCTGAGGGCAAGATCGTCTGGGGCCTGGATGTGGCGCGCTTTGGCAACGACCGCACGGCGCTGTGCCGGCGCCGGGGCAATGTGGTCACGCACAAGGTGCTGACCTGGCGCAACAAAGACACCATGCAGGTGGCCGGGATCATTGGGCGCATGTTCGAGGAGCTCGACAGCTTTGAGCAGCCCAGCACGATTGTGGTGGATGTGATCGGCATTGGCTCCGGGGTGGTGGACCGCATGGCCGAGCTGGGGCTGCCGGTGATTGGCATCAATGTCTCGGAGTCACCGGCCATTGGGGAGAAGTTCAGCCGCCTGCGCGATGAGCTGTGGTGGCGCGCGCGCGAGTGGTTTGAACAGATGAACTGCGCGCTGCCCGATGATGAGACGCGTAGCCTGCCCTCACCCGATGTGGCCGATGCGTTTGTACTGACCTTTGCCGAAGTGGGGTGGGGGCGGCAGAAGGTGCGCCGTAGGCGGCAGGCTTCTTGGCGGGTGACTTGAGCGGGGGTCAAGTATGTTGGTAATCGGTTGGGGGGTGGTTGCGGGATGACGGTGATGCGCAGGCTTGTGAGGGCAGCCAAGTCGAGCCGGATTGGGGTTCGGATTGGGATTTGGCGGCACAAGCGGCGCCAGACTACGAGGCCGATCAACGCATCAATTGGTGAGGGCGAAAAAACAGCGCTGCACGTGCGCTGCGGTAAAGGGCTGCGCGTGCGGTGGCCATAAGCCGCCTTGGCCAGCAGAGACAAGGCCTTTGGGTCGCTGCGAGCCCCAAATCTGCACGGTCAAAAGGCGCTTGGTGGCCTAAAACCTGTGCCATACTTATTCGGGTGGTTGGAATTCCTATCCCCAAGGGCACACCGTCTACCATGGGCGAGATCAGGTCTTTGTATGTCTTGCCGGCCGAGTGGGGGCAGGGCGCCGGCGTGGCGCTGTGGGACGCGGCCCATGACGGCCTCGAGGAAGAGGGTTGCACGAATGTCAGCGCCTGGGTGCCGGTGCGCAACGAGCGCGCCATGCGGTTTTTTGAATATGCCGGTTTCAAGCATGAAATGACCTCGCTCAAAACCGTGCCCGCGGGCACGGCGAGGCTTGAAGAAACCCGCCTCAAACGCACGCTGGGTTGAGCATGTGCCGGGGCTTGCCTAGCGCAGCGCCAACGTCGGCCCCCCGCACATGATCAGCCCCAAGCCGACTCCGCTTGTTTTACTCGCGCCCATGGAAGGGCTGCTGGACTTTGTGCTGCGCGACATCCTGACGCGGGTAGGCGGCATTGACCGCTGCGTCTCTGAATTCATTCGCATCACCGACCAGTTGCTGCCCGAACGCGTCTTTATCCGCGTGGTGCCCGAGTTGCTAAACGGCAGCCGCACGCCGGCCGGTGTGCCGGTGCGTGCGCAACTGCTGGGTTCGGACGCCGCTTGCATGGCAGACAACGCCGCCCGACTGGCGGCCATGGGTTCAGCCGGCATCGATCTGAACTTCGGATGCCCGGCAAATATCGTCAACCGCCACGGCGGCGGCGCCGCTTTATTGCAAGACCCGAAAAGTGTCGGCCGCATTGTGGCCGCGGTGCGCCGTGCGGTGCCGGCGGCGGTGCCGGTATCGGCCAAGATGCGCCTGGGCTTTCACGACGATGCGCTGGCCGAAGACTGCGCCCGCGCCATCGATGAGGCCGGCGCCAGCGAGCTGGTGGTGCACGCCCGCACCAAAGCTGACGGTTACCGCCCGCCAGCGTATTGGGAGCGCATTGCCGACATCCGGCAGGTGGTGACGTTGCCGGTGGTGGCCAATGGAGAAATATGGACGCTGGCCGATGCCGCACGTTGCCGCGAGGTCAGTGGCTGCGACATGCTGATGATCGGCCGCGGCGCAGTGGCCGACCCCGGCCTGGGGCTGGCGATTCAGCACAGCCACAACGCCGACGCGCACGCCGGCTTGGTGTGGGCTGCGCTGCTGCCACATATTGCTGAGTTTTGGCAACTGGTCTGCACGCGTCTGGACGCACGCTCACGCGCCGGGCGCCTGAAGCAGTGGCTTAATTTTCTGCGCCGGCGTTACCCGCAGGCTGAGACCGCTTACCAGCAGCTTAAAACTGTCAACGACCCGGCGCATATAGAAGCCTGGCTGGCACGGCAGCTTTATTCGACCTTGGCGCCTGAGGCCTTGACCACCTTGGCCATGCGCTCATAGTCCTGCGCCAGCAGGCGAGCGAAGTCGGGGTTGCTCAGAATGGCGGGCTCAATGCCTTGCTTGTCAAGGCGTTCAAGCACTACCGGGTCTTTGAGCAGCTTGCTGACGGCAGCATGCACTCGCTCGACGTCGGCTGTGGGCGTGGCGGCCGGGCCGAGCAGGCCGAACCAGGAGTCGAACTGGTAGCCGGGCAGGCCGCTTTCAGCGATGGTCGGCACCTCGGGCAGGTACTTGGAGCGCTTGGGCGATGTCACGCCGACTAGGCGGATGCGACTGTCTTTGGCAAAGGCCAGCGCGCCAATGCTGGCGGCAATCACGGCGTGGGCACGGCCCGAGATCACCTCGTTGATGGCTTCGCCGGTGGCCTTCAGGGGCAGGTGCACCAGGTCAATGCCGGCCAGGCCGTTGAAGTAGGCCATCGATAAATGCGTGGCACTGCCGACGCCGGCGCTGGCGTAGTTCATCTTGCCAGGGTTAGCCTTGGCGTAGCGTATGAACTCGGCGGCATTCTTGGCCGGCACGTCGGGGTTGATCATCAGCACGTAGCCGGCGTTACCGATATGGGCCAAGGGCGCGAAATCTTTTTGCGGGTCAAAGCTGAGCTTGGTGTAGAGCGAGCCGCTGATGTTGTGGCTGGCCGCGGCCATCACCATTACTCCGCTGTCGGCCGCCGACTTGGCCACAAAGGCCGTGCCCACGGTGCCGCCGGCACCGGGTTTGTTGTCAATGATCACGGTTTGACCCAGGGCCAGCGCGAGTTCATTGGACATGGCACGCACCAGCAAGTCCTGTACGCCGCCGGCTGCAAATGGCACCACGATGCGCGCCACGCGCTGCGATTGCGCCATGCTGGTGCCGGCTGCCAGGGCCAGGGTGGTACCGACAAAATTTCTGCGATCGATCATTGATTTCTTCCGTTTATTGAGAGTAGGCTAAAAAATCCAGTGGGTGATGGTCAGTTGACGCACACCTGGTCGGCCAGCCGGCGCAGGAAGCGCTCGCACCAGGCCAGTTGCGACAGCTCGATCCATTCGTTGGGCTGGTGCGCCTGCGCAATGTGGCCAGGGCCGCACACGATGGTCGGCACACCGGCCTGGTGAAACAACGCAGCTTCCGTGCCGAAGGACACCTTGCCCGCGCCGCTGTTGCGGTCACTGCCCGCGCATGTAAAGCACAGCCGAGCGATCTCGCTGTCGGCATCAGTGGCAAAACCGGGTAGCACCGAATTGAGCTTGTGGGTGATGGCGGTTTCTGCGGCCACCGCCTGCATGGCCGGCAGCAGACTGTCGGCAAAGGCCTTGGCCTGGGCAAAAAGCGCTTCGGGCGAGTTCATGTGGTGGTGGCGGATTTCCCAAGTGACATCGCAATCCCGCGGGATGATGTTGAGCGCGGTGCCGCCGTGGATCACGCCGGCGTGGATGGTGGTGTGGGGAACGTCATAGATCGGGTCGAACGGACCATCTTGGACCAGCGCGCGGTGCATGGACTTGAGGTGCGCCACGAACTCGCAGGCGATCTCGACCGCGTTGACGCCCTGCGGTGTGAGCGAAGAGTGCGCCTCAAAACCGCGCACCGAGGTCTTGTAGGCGTGTTTGCCTTTGTGCGCCACCACCACCTGCATGCCGGTGGGCTCGCCCACGATGCAGCCGGCCGGCTTGAAGCCTTGCGCGAGCATTTCGACGATCAGCCGGCGCACGCCGATGCAGCCCACTTCCTCGTCATAGCTGAAGGCCAGGTGCAGCGGCCGCTTGAGCTTGCGTTTGAGCAACTCGGGCACTATCAGCAAGGCCGTGGCGCCGTAGCTCTTCATGTCGGTCACGCCCCGGCCGTACAGACGGTCGCCGATCACCTGCGCCACAAAGGGGTCGGTATCCCAGGGCTGGCCGTCCACCGGCACCACATCGGTGTGGCCCGAGAGCACCAGGCCGCCGATTTTGGTTTCACCGTTGTCGGCGGGCAAGGTGGCCCACAGATTGGCCTTGAGGCCGCTGTCGTCATAGGTGCGAGAGCATTCAATACCCAGCGCTTCCAGGTAGTTCTGCGTCCAATCGATGATGGGCAGGTTGCTGTCCCGTGAGACTGAGGCAAACGATATCCATTTTTCGATCAGCGGCAGCGCGGCCAGATCGCTGGCTTGCACGGACGGCAAGGCTGAGGCGGGGAGGGGAGCGTTCATATAGAGACCTTTCTGGACCCTGCGGCTGTTGAAATTATGACAGGCCGGTTGCTGAGCCTTTGCCCTTCCGGGATGCGCCAGCCTGGGGCTTGCCTGCCCGGTGCGTTTTATTTTCCCGAACGCACCCGTGATGCCGGTGACCATCAATCAAACGGGATGTGCCGATTTTCATGGTCCATGGCACCCGCGACGCGGTGTTGCTGTTGCCTCGTGCCACCGCCTCGCGTGACCATTTGCAGTCGCTGGGCTACGCAGTTCAATGGCATGAGTACGCCATGGAGCACTCGCTTTGTCAGGAAGAAATCCAGGATATCGAAGACTGGTTGCTCCGTGTATTGGCCTGATCGGCCGGCGTCCAAGGCCTTTGCCCCTGGCGTTCATGCCGGTGGCTGCTCAGCGAAAAGCTCCGTAAGCCCAAGCTCTACAACCCGCGCCATCCCGAGCGCACGCTGCTCTACCAAACCACTGCCGAGCACTTGGAGACCTGGCTTGACTTGGCCAGCCCAGCCCAGGACAGCTCAATCGGCCAGGGTGACCACCACATCCCCAAGCCCTATGTCCGTCCGGCAGGCCTTTCGCAAATATTCGAAGTGAGTCAGTCTAGAGCGCGGAGCGATACCACCCCCCCGAAAAAATGCTGATGTTCCTCGTATAACGGACAAACCGTTTACCTGGATGCTGCATGATTCTTGGACCGACTGCCCGACCGTTTGTTGTTCTTGGGGGTGAGTTTGCCCGCTCGGTGCGCCGGCGTGGCGAGCTGGTGCTGGCGTTCCAGTACGTCAACACGGAGCCTGCGATGGTGATCTGGTCGGGTACGCGGCAGGCCGGGGCCTTTGCGATTTGCCTGAGTGTGGCGCACGAGTATCTGGATGACAGGCGCCTGGTGTTTCAGGCCATGGCTGCGGCCCAGCAGATCGGCTACCACCCGTCTGACAGGTCAGTCGTCGGCAACATCGCCGACCGCATTTTGGAGGACCGGGCATGAACACCAGTCCGGCAGGCCAGCAACCGATTTCAGCAGGCGCTCATTGAGCGCGGGCAGGCGCCTTTGGTGTTCAACGAGGTCAAACCGACCCTTGACTGGATCATCGGCACGGCGCGCCGCACCCGGGTGGACT
>CAMATS010000141.1 GCA_945861195.1 Rhodoferax sp. OV413 | reverse complement strand
CAAAGCACGCTTTCACGCATGATTCGCCTGATGGAAGACGCCCAGGCGATCAAAGCCCCGATCCAGGCTCTGGTCGATCAGGTGAGCAGCATCTTTGTGCCAGTGGTGCTGGGTTTGGCCTTGATCACCCTGGCTGCTTGGTGGCTCTCTGGACATCCTTTCGAACTCTCGCTGATCAACGCGGTTTCGGTTTTGGTGATTGCCTGCCCCTGCGCCTTGGGTTTGGCAACACCGGCAGCCATCATGGTTGGTACTGGTGTAGCAGCCAAGCATGGTATTTTGATCAAAGATGCCCAGGCCTTGGAACTCGCGCACCGGGTCGACACCATCGCTTTTGACAAAACTGGCACGCTCAGCCAAGGCCAAGCAAGTCTGCTCGGCACTTACCCCGAAGATGGGCTGACCGAGCCTGAAATATTGCGCCTAGCGGCCTCACTGCAAGTGGGCAGTGAACACCCTTTGGCTGCTGCAGTATTGCGCGCAAGCAAGCGCAGAGGATTGCATGCTGTTGCAGCAGGCGATCTGAAAGCTTTTCCAGGCCGCGGTAACCAGGGATGTATTGATGGGCAAACCTACCAACTTGCCAGTATGCGCTGGGTGCTTGAACTGGGTGTGAGGCCAGGTGCCTGGTCTGCACTGGCAGAGCAGCTTCAAAACCAGGGGGCAACCGTATCGGCATTGCTTTGCCAGACACCCAGCGGCCACCAGCTGCTCGCTTTGCTGGCTTTTGGCGACGAAGCAAAACCAGGCGCCATTGAGGCGCTGGCGGCTTTGCGCTTGCGTGGTTTCAAAACAGTGATGATTTCTGGTGACAACCGGGGTGCCGCACTGGCCATGGGCTTAAAGCTGGGATTTCGCCCTGAGGCCGGTGAAATAGTGTCAGAGGTACTGCCGTCCGAAAAGGCAGCAGTTATTCGCGGCCTAATGAGCGCCAAGCACATCGTCGCCATGGTGGGCGACGGCATCAATGATGCGCCGGCTTTGGTTGCTGCCGATGTTGGCTTGGCTATGGGGAACGGGACAGATGTTGCCATGCATGCTGCTGGCATCACCTTGATGCGCGGCGACATTGCTCTGGTAGCGGCGGCAATTGATGTTTCTTCGCGAACCGTGCGAAAAATACGGCAAAACCTTTTTTGGGCCTTTGTCTACAACCTCGCAGGCATTCCCTTGGCCGCCTTCGGTTTACTCAACCCGGTGCTCGCTGGAGCAGCCATGGCCATGAGTTCAGTCAGTATTCTGGCCAATGCCTTGATGCTCAAGCGCTGGAAGCCTTGATGCATCAAATAATTTTGGAATCCTGCTTGTTGCTGACTTCTATATAAATCTTTATTTATAAATTAGTGGTAGTAGATAGAGGCAGGGAAATCGGTGGACAACTGCCAAATAGCCAGCAATATCAACTACTTTTTAGGCTGCAAAAGATGTGGGCAGGTAGGCTTTTCTCGGTTGCAGCAGTGGGGATAAGTTAGCTCCCTGGCCGGCAGCTGTGGACAAGTGTTACTTTGTGCCAGCATTGTCAACAGGTTTGTGCTTTGACAAAGCACTGCCATTGGTATGCAAAAAGCCGGGACCAGGAGTAGTGTTGGAATTTTTATGCTGGAGGCGATGGGCGTGGAACCAAGGCATGGATAATCACCATCCTTTTCTGTTTCCCTGATTGTTTGAGATGCCAGCCAGTACTTCTGAAGCCCCTGCCCATAATTTGCGTGACTTATGGCGCCCCCTGCTAGCCATGGTTGTCGTGATCGTGATCTCCAATGTGGTGGTGCAATTTCCGATCAACGATTGGTTGACTTGGGGTGCTTTTACTTACCCGCTGGTTTTTTTGGTCGCTGACCTGACAAACCGAGCCGTGGGCGCAGCAGCCGCGCGTCGTGTGGCCTGGGTTGGTTTAGTGCCGGCCGTGCTGCTGTCGGGCTATTTTGCTACGCCGACCATCGCCCTAGCCTCTGGCACAGCATTCATCTTGTCACAGTGGATGGACATCGCTGTATTTAACCGCTGGCGGGCGCTGTCATGGTGGAAAGCCCCACTCATTGGCTCCTTAGCTGCGTCGGTGCTCGATACGCTGGTGTTCTTCTCAATAGCGTTTTATGGCAGTGATCTGAACTGGCTGATGCTGGCGGCTGGAGATCTTGGCATAAAGTGGCTAATGGCGTGCTTGTTGCTGCTACCTTACCGGGCCATGTTGCCGCGCATGACACTCTGGGTGCCTTTAGCCCGCTAATGCGCTAGCCCTAGTCATTTTTGTTGGTTTGTCAGCTTTTGTAGTCTGGGTCAGATCGCGCGAGCTTTCGCAGCAGTGCTGGCCAAACCAAATTTGCGCCCATGCCAACGGTCACGGTTTTGATCACACTGGCAATACCTGAGATGATTTCGTTTTTGATGGGTATAAGTTCGCCCCCGGCTTGAGCGTCGAGCTGTATGCGGCACGTGTTTTCTAGGGTGTACATGGCTAGAAACGCTTCGGCGATGCTGCTGCCGACAGTCAACAGTCCGTGATTGCGCAAAACCAGGTAATTGGCCTGCCCCAAATCAGCCGCTAGGCGCGGCTTTTCATCATCGCGAATCGCCACACCTTCGTAGTCATGGTAGGCCAGGGAGCCCAGAACAAAAGTAGCTTGTTGGCTGATGGGCAGGATGCCACAGGCCTGTGCGCTAACCGCGATACCAGCGCGTGTGTGGGTGTGCAGCACACAGGCTGCATCAGCGCGGGCTTGGTGGATGCAGCTGTGAATGGCAAACCCAGCCGGATTAACCGGGAACTGGGATTCGCGCAGTTTGTTGCAGTGATGGTCCACCGTGATTAGGCTGGAGGCCGTGATTTCTTCAAACAGCAAGCCGTAGGGATTGATCAAGAAATGGTGATCGGGTCCTGGCAGGCGGGCGCTGATATGGGTAAAAACCAGGTCGCCCCAGCCATGGTTTGCAACAAGGCGGTAGCAGGCCGCCAGATCACAGCGCAATTGCCATTCGGCGGCGCTCACTTCGTTTTGTAAAGATGGTATGTTCACGGCGTGCTTTTTGGTTTAGTGAGCAGGGCAAAAAAAGCAATGCTTGCTCGGCATGAAAGAGGCTTAGGGTGCCAACCGGGCAGCCGCCCAAAGCACTTGCTCAACCACGCCCGCTACACTTTTGTGAGCAAGCGGGTCCTTCAGGTGCCCCTGAGCGTCAAAGGCTTGATTGGCATGGCCAAGCGCATATTGTTTCGGTGCTACCCAGCACTGAAGGTTGCGTAAAACAGCACTCAAGTGCAGCAGTGAATTTTGGCCGCCACGCAAACCTGGGGAAGCACTCAGCAGGCCGACAACCTTGCCGTCGAAAGGCTTGCTGCCCCGTGCCCAGTCTGGGTTGTTTTTAATAGGGCTGGAGGCCCAGTCAATGGTGTTTTTGAGCAGGGCTGTGAAGCTGCCGTTGTACTCGGGCGAGCAAACCAGCCAGGCCGGATGGCTGAACATGAGCTGTTTGAGCTCAATCACGTCAGCCGGTGTAGCCTGTGCTTCGAGGTCGGCGTTGTACATGGGAATGTTTAACCCAGCGAGCTCGAGTTGGGTGACGCTGGCACCCGCGGCCCTCGCAATGGCCGCAGCATGGGATGCGAGTTTGCGGTTGAGTGACTCCAGGCTGGTGCTGCCCGCAAAGATAAGAACTTGCATGCGCAAGATTGTCGCTTGATTTTTGCCGCCTTATTTTTGCCAGCCGGTAAACTCGGGCTTGGCCGCTTTGATGCTTGGTGTATCCCTGCTGCCGCACTTGATAGGCCGCAGCCATGCTTTACCCGCAACATTTTGATGTCATCGTCGTTGGTGGTGGCCATGCCGGCACAGAGGCCGCCCTGGCGGCGGCGCGCATGGGTTGCAAGACCCTGCTGCTGACCCACAATTTGGAAACCCTGGGGCAGATGAGCTGCAATCCCTCGATTGGCGGTATCGGCAAGGGGCATCTGGTGCGCGAGGTCGATGCGCTCGGCGGCGCCATGGCGGCGGCAACCGACGAAGCCGGAATCCAGTTTCGAATCTTGAACTCTTCCAAGGGCCCGGCAGTTCGGGCCACACGCGCTCAGGCCGACCGGGTGCTGTACCGGGCGGCGGTCCGGCAGCGCCTCGAAAATCAGGCCAATCTCTGGCTTTTCCAGCAGGCGGTAGATGACCTTCTGCTAGAAGGAGACCGGGTCGTAGGGGCGGTCACCCAACTTGGCATTCGGTTTATGGCCAGTACCGTGGTGTTGACAGCGGGGACGTTTCTAGACGGAAAAATCCATGTGGGCCTCAACAACTACTCGGCAGGCAGGGCCGGCGACCCGCCGGCGCTTAAGCTGAGCGCTCGACTCAAAGAGCTCAGGCTGGCCCAAGGGCGGCTAAAGACCGGCACGCCCCCGCGGCTTGACGGGCGCTCTATTGACTTTAGCCGCTGCCAGGAGCAGGCTGGCGACGGCATGCCGGGGGGCATGAACCAAAAGATGCCGGTGTTCAGTTTTTTGGGGCGGGCTGAGCAGCATCCGGCCCAGGTGTCTTGCTGGGTGACCCACACTAATGCCCGCACCCACGAGATCATCCGCAGTGGTTTTGCTCGCAGCCCCATGTTCACTGGCAAGATCGAAGGCGTCGGGCCGCGGTATTGCCCGAGCGTAGAGGACAAGATCAACCGCTTTGCGGACAAAGAGAGCCACCAGATTTTTCTGGAGCCCGAAGGCCTGAGCACCCACGAGTACTACCCCAACGGTATTTCGACCAGCCTGCCTTTTGATATCCAGCACCAATTGGTGCGGTCGATGGCCGGGCTGGAAAACGCGCATATCCTACGGCCCGGCTATGCGATCGAGTACGACTTCTTTGACCCGCAGCAGCTCAAAAGCACGTTTGAGACCCGGGCGCTGGGCGGGCTGTTTTTTGCTGGCCAGATCAACGGCACCACCGGGTATGAAGAGGCTGCGGCACAGGGCTTGTTTGCCGGCGTGAATGCTGCGCTTCAGGCAGGCGCGCGCACAGCCTGGGCTGGCGACAGCTGGTTGCCGGGGCGAGACCAGGCCTACCTGGGCGTGCTGGTGGACGACCTGATCACCAAGGGCGTCAGCGAGCCTTACCGCATGTTCACCAGCCGCGCCGAGTATCGGCTGCAGCTGCGCGAAGACAATGCCGACAGTCGCCTGACCGAAACCGGCCGCCAATTGGGGCTGGTGGACGACCTGCGCTGGGACGCCTTTTGCCGCAAGCGGGATGCGGTTTCACGTGAAACAGAGCGCCTGAGCGGCCTGTGGGTCAGCCCCAAGAACCTGTCAGCTGGCGAGGCCCAGCGGGTTCTGGGCAAGGCCATCGAACATGAATACAGTTTGGCCGATCTCCTGCGCCGGCCAGGCATTAGCCATGCAGATTTGATGTCGCTCGAAGGCGGCCGCTTTGCTGAGATGGCGGCGGCGCCCACGGATTCACGTGAAACCCCCCTCCAGGACGAAGCGTTTCTTGATGCTACGGTGATCGAGCAGGTCGAAATCGCAGCCAAGTACTCGGGGTATATCAACCGCCAAAAAGACGAGGTTGACAGGGCCGCCCATTTTGAACACTTGCGCTTGCCAGCCAGCCTGGACTACTTGCAGGTCGCCGCACTGAGCTATGAGGTGCGCCAGCAACTCACGCAGCACCGGCCGCAGACCCTGGGCCAGGCTTCGCGCATGTCGGGCGTGACGCCCGCGGCCATCTCGCTCCTGTTGATCCACTTGAAGAAGAATAATTTCAAGGGCTTCGCCACGACCGGCAACTCGGCCGGCCTGACGACTGGTACCACGCCTGGTACTACGCTGGCCGCTTGATGCGCGAGCTTGAGGCGCCGCTGCAGCGTGGCTTGGCCGAGTTGTCGCTTGCGCTCGATGACAGCCAAGTGCAGCAGATGCTGGATTACCTGGCCTTGTTGGCGAAATGGGGCCGGGTTTATAACCTGACTGGGCGCCTGGAGCCAGCCGAGATGCTGTCTCACCACCTGCTCGACAGTCTGGCCATTGTCAAGCCCTTGCGTCGGCAGTGCTCTGGCGCGCCGGTGCGGGTGTTGGATGTGGGTGCGGGTGCCGGCCTGCCGGGGGTGGTGCTGGCTATTTGCTGCCCGGATTGGCAGGTGGATTGTGTTGATGCGGTGGCAAAAAAAGCAGCTTTTGTTCAGCAGGTGGCGGCCAATTTGCGCCTGCCTAAACTCAGGGGCCTGCACGCCCGGGTTGAGAAACTGACCGACCGCTATGACTTGCTTACCTCGCGCGCCTTTGCTTCGCTGGC
>CAMATS010000140.1 GCA_945861195.1 Rhodoferax sp. OV413 | reverse complement strand
AAAACCCTGCCGGGCAGCAACTTTGTGGTGGAAAACGTCAACGGTGCTGGCGGCACCATTGGTGCCACCAAGGTGGCCAAGGCAGCGCCCGATGGCCACACGCTGCTGGTTTGGCACATTGGCATGGCGGCCACTGCCGGCTTGTACCGCAAGTTGCAATACAAGCCGCTGGAAGACTTTGAATACTTGGGCATGATCAACGATGTCCCCATGACCCTGGTTGGCAAGCCGCAACTGCCGGCCAACACCTACCGCGATTTTGAGAACTACATCCGTGCCAATGGCGGCGCGCTCAATATTGCCCACGCCGGCTTGGGCTCGGCCTCCCACCTGTGCGGCCTGATGTGGCAGTCAGCGGTGAACGCCAAAGAGGCCATGACCACCATCCCTTACAGTGGAACTGGCCCGGCCATGACCGCGCTCATCAGCGGGCAGGTTGATTTGATGTGCGACCAAACCACCAACACCACGCAGCAGATTGAGGCCGGCCGAGTCAAGGCATTTGCGGTTACCACGGCGGGGCGCCTGAATAACCACAAACTGCTCAAAGACTATCCCTCGCTGCAGGAAATGGGTTTGAAGGGCTTCAATTTGACGGTCTGGCACGGCATGTATGCTCCCAAGGGCACGCCACCGGCGGTACTCAAGCAACTCAACGAGGCCATGAAGGCCGCCCTGAATGACCCTGAGTTCCTCAAACGGCAGGAAGCCCTGGGCGCGGTGGTGGTCACCGACAAGCGCGTGGACCCCGAAGGCCACAAAGCTTTTGTAACCGCCGAGATCGCCAAGCTCAAGCCAGCCATCGAAGCTGCTGGCAAGTTTGCGGACTGACGCCATGCAAAACTGTCACAGGGCTCAGGGGTTCAAGGCGCTCGCCCACGCCAGTGTTCTTGCAGTGGTCGGGCTCTGTCTGGCGGCCTCGGCATTGGCTCAGGGCAGCTGGCCGAGCCGCCCGGTGAAGATCGTGGTGCCGTTTGCGCCAGGTGGCACCACCGACATCCTGGCCCGGGCGGTTGCGCCTGAGCTGGCCCGGGCCTTTGGACAATCCTTTGTGGTGGAAAACCGGGCTGGTGCTGCCGGCAATATCGGCGCCGAGCAGGTCGCCAAAGCGCCGGGCGATGGCTACACCCTGTTGATGGGTACGGTTGGCACGCACGGCATCAACAAGTCGCTGTATGCCAAGCTGGCCTACGACCCGCAAAAAGACTTTGTCCCTATCACCCTGGTGGCCGGCGTACCCAATGTGATGGTCATGAACACCGAGCGGGCCCGACAACTGGGCATCAACAGCGTGCCAGACTTCATCAAGTATGCGCGCAGCCATCCCGGCGAGTTCAACATGGCCTCTAGCGGCAGTGGCACCTCCATCCACCTGGCCGGCGAGTTGTTCAAATCGATGACTGGTGTCAGCATGACGCATGTTCCCTACACCGGCTCCGGGCCGGCACTGCTGGGTCTGGTGGCGGGCCAGGTCGATGTCATGTTTGACAACCTGCCCTCCTCCATGGCGCTGATCAAGGGCGGCAAGCTCAAGGCTTTTGCGGTCACCAGTGGCTCGCGCTCGCTGGCTATGCCGGACCTTCCGACCATCGAAGAGGCCGGCCAACTCAAAGGCTTTGAGGCCAGCAGCTGGTTCGGTTTGCTGGCACCGGCCGGCACGCCCGCTGAGGTCGTGAGCCGCCTGCAGCAAGAAACTGCCAAGGCCCTGAACTCCCCCGACATGAAAGAAAAACTGCTGCTCCAAGGAGCGATTCCCAGCGGCAACACGCCACAAGAGTTTGCCGCACTGATCGAGGCTGAAATCAAAAAGTGGGCTCTGGTGGTCAAGGCCTCTGGCGCCCGGGTGGACTAAAAATATCAGCCTAATGCGATGGCCATGAAAGCCCAAGCGATTGTTTTCCATGCCCCCCAGTCCCTCTCGGTCACCGCCCTGGAGATCGCCGATCTGGGTGACCCGGATGTTGAGGTAGAGGTCGACTTCACCGGCATCAGCACCGGCACCGAGCGCCTGCTGTGGGACGGCACCATGCCACCTTTTCCAGGACTGGGCTACCCATTGGTGCCTGGCTACGAGGCTGTGGGCCGGGTGGTGCGGCGCGGTGCTGCTGCCCTTGAGCTCGACCTTGGTGCCCAGGTTTTTGTACCCGGCTCTTACAGCTTCAAGGGCGTGCAAAATATTTTTGGTGGCTCGGGCGCACGCTTGATCGTGCCGCAGGAGCGGGCGGTCAAGGTGCCAGCCGAGCTCGGTGCCAAGACAGTCCTGATGGCCTTGGCGGCCACCGCCTACCATGCGCTGTCTTTGGGCGGCCAGCGCGACCCCATCATCGCGCCGGACTTGATTGTTGGCCATGGCGTGATGGGACGCCTGCTCGCCCGCCTGGTGCTGGCGCTTGGCCTGCCTGCACCGACCGTGTGGGAAACCCAGGCCATCCGGCAGCAGGGTGGGCAGGGCTATTCGGTCATTCATCCGCAAGACGACGAGCGCAAGAATTACCGCGCGATTTACGATGTCAGCGGCGACGCAGGCATCCTCAACGCGCTGATCGCCCGCCTGCAAGCAGGCGGTGAGGTGGTGCTGGCCGGTTTTTACAAGCAAGACCTCAGCTTTGCCTATGCCCCGGCTTTCATGCGCGAGGCGCAGATCCGGGTGGCCGCCCAGTGGAAAAAGTCAGACCTGCTGGCCGTGAGCGATTTGATTCACAGTGGCAAACTGGCACTGGACGGTTTGCTCACCCACACCCAGACCCCGGGGCAGGCCCGGCGGGCTTACGAGCAGGCTTTTGCCGATCCGCAGTGCCTGAAAATGACCATTGACTGGCGCACCTGACCCCTGTTCCAGCGAGCCCCCGTCAATCTCTGGCTTGACATCGCTGCTGCTTGCAGCCCGGTCGCGACTTGCCTCGTGTTGAAGCAAGCCGGATAGGACGTCGCCCGGGCGTATGTCCCAGCATAATGGGCACACCATGCTGGTCACTCAAGTCGTCGCGCCTCCTCCTGCACCTCGCATGCAAGAGCAGATTTGGTTCATCGGCTTGCTTGGTGTTTATTCGATGGTTGAGCTGGGTTTCAACCACCGCATGCTGGATTTGAGTGGCGGGTTTTTGTCCAGTTCGGAGCTTGATGGTTTGCAGCTTTGGGGCCGAGTCATCGCCGGCCTCGGCTTGTCGATGCTGCTGTTGCGTTGGCTAGATGCCCGCTTGCAACAACGCTGGAAAGCGGTACTGATCAGCTTTACGCTGGGCATGTCGGTCATGTGGCACTTTCAAAAAATAGCGATCGACCATCTGGTCGAGCGCGCCTCTCTAGAGGACAAACAATTCAATATCTACCTGCTCAATAAAGCGGCGCTGGCGGCCAATGGCCAACTGTTCGTGCGTGGTGAGCGCCTGGGCAGCCAGGGTATGGATTTGAGCGTTCGGTCGGTGGTGCAAGCCCTTTTCCCGGCCTCGGCGCTGGGCATGTCGATACCGGATTTCGAAGGCCCAGACGCGGGGCGCTGGCAGGCGCAGGCAGCGGCACTTGCATTGCCCGGGGCTAAAACCCTGCTGGACGACGCGTACCGAAACACCATCACGCCCCCGGTCGCTTTAGGGCTGTCCTCGTTTTTCGGCCTGCTCAACTTGGCGCAATGTCTTGGCCTGGCCCTGTTGCTTTGCCTGCGCCGGGCGGGACACCCAAAGTGGTCGGCTTGGCTACGGAAAAATTTATTGATTTTGAGCGCCCTTTTGATTCTGGGTTTGACCAGTTTGCACCGTGATGCCTTTATTGATTCTCCGGCCTACCAGCAACACTTGAGGCCAAGCGCCTGGGACCGCCAACCCCTGCTTGCCGTGTTGCTGGCCTGGGGCCTGCGGGCTGAGCCGGCCTGGCATGGCGTGTCACGCTGGGCCCACCAAGACCTGATGCAGGGCTTTTCCTTCACCTGGCACTGAGTGGTGTGACTGCGGCCCCGTCACCCGGGCAGCCTAAACACCCCACATCACCGGCTCACCCGCCTGCTCGCAGCGCCGCAGCATCTCGATGAAGGGGTGGGCACGTAGGCGTAGGCTGATGCCACCCGACTGGGGCGGCCCTGTGTGTTGAGACAGGGCCTCTGCGACCGCGGCCTGCTGCTGGGCCTCCTCTTGGGCCACAGCCGCTTGCAGCGCCGCAATCGCGCCGGGTATTTGCTCGGGCAGCAGAATGCCCTGGCCGCTTGGTCTGCCAGGGTTGTCCAGCCCGATGATGCGCAAGATGCGTTGGCCATTGGGCTGCAACATGATCAGGTCGCCGGTGACGCGGGATTTGAATTTGTAGAGCATTTGTTAACCCTGCTTTAGCTTGCCATCTGCATGCGCAAACGACGCGCTGCATCCTCGGCCCGCGCGTCGTCAATTTCGCGGATCAGGCCGCGCACATCCACCGCGCCAGCCTGAGGCGTGAACTGGCCGTTCAGGCTCACATCAGCCCCCAGCAGGCCGCGCTGGTACAGGTCCCAGATCTCCGGGCCGTAGTGGGTTTGCAGCAGTTCCGGGGCAAACTGGCCAAAAAAATCACGCAGGTTGGCCACGTCGCGCTGCAACATGCGCTGGGCGTGGTTGTTGCCGGCGGCGTCCACCGCCTGCGGCAGGTCGATGATCACTGGCACCGCCGTGCCGTCTTCATGCCCAAGCAGGATGTTGAACTCCGAGAGGTCGCCGTGCACAATGCCGGCGCCCAGCATGCGGACCACCTCGCCAATCAGGGTGGCATGGTGGATTTGAGCCTGCTCTGCGCTGAAGGCAACATCATTCAGGCGCGGGGCGGCATCGCCGTTGGCGTCGGTCACCAGCTCCATCAGAAGCACGCCTTCAAAGAAGTTGTAGGGCTTGGGCACCCGCACGCCGGCGCTGGCCAGCCGGTACAGCGCGTCCACCTCGGCACTCTGCCAGGCCGCCTCCTGTGCCTGGCGGCCAAATCGCGTGCCCTTGGCCATGGCGCGGGCTTGGCGCGAGTTTTTCACCTTGCGGTTTTCGGTGTAGTCCACGGCTTGCCGAAAACTGCGCTGCGTCGCCTCCTTGTAAATCTTGGCGCATCGGGTCTCGCTGCCGCAGCGCACCACAAACACCTCGGCCTCCTTGCCGCTCATCAGCTGGCGCACCACGCTGTCGATCAGGCCTTCTTCAACCAGGGTTTGCAGTCGGGCGGGGGCTTTCATCGATCGCCCCCCAGCACCTTGACCTGCGGGTTCCAGCCCGCCGTGTGGGCGCGTCGGGCAAACCGTTTGTCATCAAAGGTGACCATGCTGGTGCAATGGCGGCATGAGGCATGGTGGAGTGCATCAGCAAAGTCAAAACCCTGTGCCAATGCGGCGTTAGCCAAGTCCAGTGCCACCCGGTCTTCAATGTCCACGTTGGGCATGCCGAGCAGGTGGTTCATCACGGCCTGAACTTCGTCCGGCGCGCTCTTGTAGTAGCCGCGCAGCACCCACTCCAGTTCCAGCAGCACGGTTTTGCTGACAAACAGGCGTTTGCCACTTTCAAGCAACTGCCGGGCTGACTCGCTTTGCTGCCTGGATGGTTCGTCATTGCTTTGAACAAAGTAACGGGCCAGAACGTTGGTATCCAGGCCGATCATGGCTCGGTCGCCAACAGGGTGGCAACGTCAAAATCAGGCGCAATGGCCGGGTGGCGGCTTGGAATCAAACCAAAACCGCTGGTGCCCGGTTGACGCAGGGCTGCGGCCGGGCGCAGGGCAATGTGGTCGCCTTCCACGGCAAATGTCACGGCCATGCCCTGCTTCAGGCCGAACTGCTGGCGCACGTCGCGCGGAATGGTGACCTGTCCCTTGCTGGTGATGGTGGTTTGCATGGCGAACTCCTTGAGTATTACCGAGTAATACTAGCATGAAACTTCGAGTTGACCTGTACAGACGGCCAGCCCTGTCGGCCAGCCCAGCCCTTGACAGTCAATAGTTTAGGTCTAAACTATTGCCTCATGAATATTCTGTGCATAGGCGGGGGTCCCGCTGGTTTGTATTTTGCGCTGCTCATGAAGCTGCAAAACCCCGCCCACCGCATCACCGTGGCGGAGCGCAACAAGCCCTTTGACACCTTTGGATGGGGCGTGGTGCTGTCGGACCAGACCTTGGACAACATGCGCGCGGCCGACCCGGTCACCGGCGGGCTGATTGGCGATGCGCTCAACCACTGGGACGACATCGAGGTGTTTTTCAAGGGCCGCAGCGTGCGCTCCACCGGCCACGGTTTTTGCGGCATAGGGCGCAAGCACCTGCTCAACATCCTGCAGGACCGCTGCCTGGCGCTGGGTGTGGA
>CAMATS010000139.1 GCA_945861195.1 Rhodoferax sp. OV413 | reverse complement strand
CAGAGCTAGCTCAACCGTCGGAAACCTCTCCAGTACGCCACGAACCTGCGCGCCCACTGCCAAAGAGGCAACTGGGACTTCGAACGGCTCTGTTGTCAGGGTAGGCATCACCGCCAAAGTTGATCCGTGCCAGCGCCGGGGCCGTCATCCCCGTGCAAACGGAGATCCATGCCGACGGGTGTGCGGGATCAGGCCGGCGGCGCATTCGGCTCCGCGGCTGTCCCCCGCCCGCTGGGCTCCTCCTTGATTCCGCTGCGCCGAACGCCCCACCGACCTGATCTGGTACGGTGGTTGGAAATCAGTGCAAAGAGGCACGAGTCTGCCCCTGCACTGCCCATCAGACCTACCGGTGTACCCGCCCTCGGTGCGCCAACCGTCGCGCCTGCTGCAGGGGCCGATGGCGTGTCGCAGCGAGGTTAAGGAAGGAGCCCGCAGGGCGGGGGGACACGAGCGGCGGCACGCCGTCGGCCCCTGCAGCCCGCAAAAAATAGCGCCCGGAACAGACCAGCGCCCGCCATACCCGACGCACCGCTAATTCATATGTGAACAGCGCATTTTGGCGATGGCTCGGAAAGGCACGGCCTGACTGCGGGCGCGGCGCGGGTTTCTACGTGCGGTGAGAGCTCTTCCAAGGGGCGGTACTTGACCTCAGCCCAGTTCTTGGCCCAGCAGCGCCGTCAGATCATGGCTTTACTCCGAAAGAAATGAAAAGTCGAGCGGCAAGCGCTTCAGCCGTATTGAACATAACCGTCAGGTCTGGCGATCAGCCCGCGCTCCCAGGGGGCACAGCCGCCTAAACCACGCGAAGAGGAATCGTTACTGGGCCATCGTTGACCAGATGAACCTGCATCTCGGTGGCAAAGCGCCCCGTCTGGACCACGACGTGGGCACACCGCGCTTGCGCCACAAAATAATCAAACAGGCGCCGGCCGTCCTCCGGCCGGGCCGCCGCAGTGAAACTGGGCCGATTGCCTCCCGTGGCATCCGCAGCCAGCGTGAACTGGCTCACCAGCAGCAGCCCACCGGCAGCGCCGTTGCCATCCATGTCTTGCAGGCTGTGGTTCATTTTGCCTGCGGCATCATTAAAAATGCGCAGCTTCAGAATCTTGGCCAGCATGCGGTCACACTACACCTCTCTGTCGGCGCGCTCCACACAAATTAGCACCATCAACCCGGCGGCAATCTCGCCGACCAATTCATCAGCCACCAGCACACGTGCCTGGCGAACCCGTTGCAACAAGGCAATCATGCGGCAGTCTCGGTTGCATTCATTCGGCTATTGTGCCGAACCCTAACACCCAGCCCCATCCTGTTTTGCCAGTGCTGCGCAAGATCCGCCGCGGCCGGCGAATGAAAACGCGCGGTGATCTCTCGTGCCAAAGCTATCTTTTGCCCGCGCCTGCTGTGTTGACTGCGGACACCACTACCGCGTGGCCTATTCCTGCAAAGGCCGGGTGTGCCCCTCGTGCAACACGCGGCGCATGGTGGAGACTGCGGCACACCTCTGCGATCATGTTTTCCCCCGGCAGGGTCAGGTCAGAGCAGGGCTGGCAATTCGCTGAGCGTCGCGGTGCGAATGCCAGCAGAGCGCGCCTGTGCTAAAAAGGCTTGGCCGGCCGCCTCAAAACCGGCCACTGGGCTCATGCAGTCGCTCAGCAGCAGGGTCTGGCGCAGTCGTGCGGGTGGCAGGTGGGCCAGCATGTCTTGCACCGAGGCCGCCACGCAATGGCTGAGCGCCTCGCCAGCCACCAGCAGCGGCCCCGAGCCAGCGGCCAGGCGCGCCATCAGCTGCAAATTTAGCCCGGTGCGCGGGTCATCCGCACGCGGCACCTCGGCACGAAAAGCGCTGTACTGCTCGGTCATCGGGTTCTGGCCTTTGAGCACCTTGTCGCACAGCTGCCCGCTGTGCATTTCCCAGTTGGCAATGCTGCTGGCCAAGCCGGCATGGATGTTATGGCCCCAGGTGCCCAACACGCAATGCACCGGCCAGACCACCAACTGGCGCTGGCCCGGCGCCTCCAGCGCGTCCAGATAGGCCAGCACCGCGGCGCTACGCCCGGCATCACGCGGGCGCCATTGGCCGGCGCGCACCGCCGCTGCTGTCACCAGGCTGAAGGGTGCAGCAGCGCTGCCATCGGCCTGTAGCCAGAAGCTGGTGCGCTCAATGCCCACGCTGGCGTGCGAGTCCAGGGTCACGGTGATGGCCTGCACGGCCGCGCGGTGCTGCTGCAGCCAGTCGGCCAGGCGCAGCATGTCGGCACCGGCGCCGGGCACCGGCAGCGCCGCGCCTTCGATGTCCAGAAAATCGTTTTGCGGGTCAATGATCAGCAGCTCACAGGGGCGCATGGCAGGTCCTTGGTCATGTCGGCACGGCCGGTAATTGTTGCAGGGCCCAGGCCACGTGCTCGCGCACCAGGCTGCTGGGGTGGTCGATGCGGCGCTGCAAGGCCACGCGCCAGGGTAGGGCAGCGTCGGGCGTGGCCGCACGCAGGGCATTGCCCAAGGCCACGGCCAGGTTGCGCAGCCAGCGCTCATGGCCGATGCGCCGGATCGGGCTGCCCTCGGTCAGACGCAAAAAATCGGTCTCGGACCAATCCAGCAGCGTCACGAGCTGTTGGCCCACCAGCCCCTGGCGCTCATCAAAGTCTGGCAGAGCGCTGCGCTGGGCATAGCGGTTCCAGGGGCACACCAGCTGGCAATCGTCGCAGCCATAAATGCGGTTTCCCATGAGCGGGCGCAAGTCCGGCGGAATCGGACCAGCATGCTCGATGGTCAGGTAAGAGATGCAGCGCCTGGCGTCGAGCCGGTGTGGCGCGACGATGGCCTGGGTCGGGCAAACATCCAGGCAGGCTGTGCAACTGCCGCAATGGTCCGACACCGGCTCGGTCGCAGGCAAAGCCAGGTCAACATAAATCTCGCCCAAAAAAAACAGCGAGCCGGCCTCGCGGTTGAGCAGCAGGGTGTGCTTGCCACGCCAGCCCTGGCCGCTACGCGCTGCCAACTCGGCTTCCAACACTGGCGCCGAATCAGTGAATACCCGGTGCCCCAGTGGTCCCACGTTGGCTGCAATGCGTTCACTCAGGCTTTGCAAACGCTGGCGCAGCACACGGTGGTAATCGCGGCCGCGGGCATAGAGCGACACCACCGCCTCGCCGGGGCGCTGCAGCCGAGCGAGTTCTTGCGCCTGCCAGTCTGGCGGGCTGTGCGCCGGCAGGTAATCCATTCGCGCGGTGATCACGCTCAGCGTACCGGGCACCAATTCGGCGGGGCGGGCACGCTTGAGGCCATGGGCTGCCATGTAATGCATGTCGCCATGCCAGCCGGCTTGCAGCCAGGCCAGCAGGCCCGGCTCTGCCGAAGACAAATCCACACCGGCCACGCCAATTTGGGAGAATCCGAGTTCCCGGGCCCAGGCCCGAATGCTCGAGACCAATGGATAACCGTGATTGAGAACTTTGGGCGACACCACGCCGGCATTGTAGAAACCCTGAGCCTGGACGATGAGTCGGCCACGGCGCGCTTAGCTGTGGCGCTGGCGGGCGAACCGGCCCTGTGCAGCGCCGTGATTGAATTGCGTGGCGAACTCGGCGCGGGCAAGACAACCCTGGTGCGCTACCTGCTGCAAGCTTTGGGCATTACCGGCCGTATCAAAAGCCCCACCTATGCCGTCGTTGAGCCCTACGAACTGCCAGGCTTGCATATCTGGCATTTTGATTTTTACCGCTTTGCGGATCCGGGCGAATTTGCCGATGCCGGTTTTCGCGATATTTTTGCCAGCCCGGGGCTCAAACTCGTGGAGTGGCCACAGCAGGCCGGTGGCTACCTGCCACGTGCCGACCTGGTGCTGGAGTTGACTGTGCAGCTCGACGAGCGACGCCAGATCGGGCTCACGCCCCAGAGCGCCATTGGAGTGGCGCTGTGCAGCCGCGCCCTGGCTGCAAGTACCAATTTGGACAGCGCGACATGAAACGGCGCGTTCTCCTGCGCTGGGCCAGCTTTAGCCTCTCGGCGCTGTGGCTGTCGCTGGCCCGTGCGACCACCATTTTGGCAGTGCGGCTGTGGCCGGCGCCAGATTACTCGCGCATCACGATCGAGTCTGATGTGGAACTCAAGGTGCGACAAACCTTGCTGACTGACCCGCCCAGCCTGAGCCTGGACATAGACGGCGTGGCTCTGGATGCCACCCTGCGCGACCTGGTGCCCAAACTGGGCCGAGACGACCCGAACATCGCCAGTATCCGCATCAGCCAACAGGCGCCCGGCGTGGTCCGGCTGCTGCTCGAATTCAAGCAAGGCGTCACGCCGCAGGTGTTCACGCTCCCGCCAGTGGCAGCTTATCGGCACCGACTGCTGCTTGACCTCTACCCCACTCGGGTTGAGGATCCGCTGCTCGCGCTGATCAACGAGCGACTCCAAGCCAATCCGACCCCGCTGCCGGCCCCCGACCCGCTGGGCGAATTGATTGCACGCCAGCAAAACAAGACAGCCCCGGCGCCGGCGCCTGACAACTCGACACAGCAGACCGCTGATCGCCTGATCATCGTGGCCCTTGACCCTGGTCACGGCGGCGAGGACCCCGGCGCCATCGGACCCGCCGGTACCCGCGAGAAAGACGTGGTGCTCCAACTCGCCCTGCGCCTGCGAGAGCGCATCAATGCAGCGCAGATCAACGGCAACCCACTGCGGGCTTTTTTAACCCGCGACGCCGATTTCTTTGTGCCATTGCAAGCGCGGGTGGCCAAAGCACAAAGGGTGCAAGCAGACCTGTTCATCAGCCTGCACGCCGACGCTTTTTTCACGCCAAGGCCCCAGGGTGCGAGCGTATTCGCGCTCAGCCAAGGCGGCGCCTCCAGCAGCGCAGCGCGCTGGATGGCCGAAAAAGAAAACAAGGCCGACCGGATCGGCGGACTTAATGTCGGTGCGCGCGAGCCCCAGGTCTTGCATGCGCTGCACGACATGAGCATCAGCGCCCAAATCAAGGACAGCCTGCGCGCGGGAAAAGCCATGCTCGGCGAGATCGGCCGGGTTGGCAAACTGCACAAAGCGCAGGTCGAACAGGCGGCTTTTGCAGTGCTCAAGGCACCAGAAATACCCAGTGTGCTGGTGGAGGCGGCTTTTATCAGCAACCCCGAAGAAGAAGCCCGGCTCAACACCGAGGCCTATCAAGAGCAACTGGCCGATGCACTGCTGCGCAGCATTCTGTTGTACTTCGCCAAAAGCCCACCGCTGGCGCGCAAACGCACCCTGTGACAGTGCTGGTCAGGCAAGCCTGTTGCTGCGCCACACTTGGTGGCGCTGGCTCAAACGCCTTCTGGCTTGATTTGGGCGCGCAGGATCACCGGTTTCCAGCGAGCCTGCTCGGCTTTGATGAAGGCATCGAATTCAGCCCCGGTGTTGCCAACCGCAAGAGCCGTGTCCTGGGCCAACCTCTCCTTGACCAGGCTGCTGCGCACAGCCTTGATGGCCTCAGCTTCGAGCTTGGCAGTATTCGCCTTGGGCCATTTCGCCGGGGCCAGCAAACCGTACCATTGGGTCATCTCGAAACCCTTGAAACCCTGCTCGGCCACGGTAGGAACATCGGGGAGCTGGGGCAGCCGTTGCGTCGTGCCGGTGGCGATGCACCGCAATTTGCCGGCCTTGATGAAACCCATCAAGGCCGGCGCACCCACCGAGGCGGCGTCCAAACGCCCGGCCATCAAGTCGGTCAGCATCGGGCCGGTGCCGCGGTAGGGCACATGCAGCACAAAGATCTCGCCGACCAGCTTGAGGTACTCAAACGCCAGGTGACCGGCGCTGCCATTGCCCGCTGAGCCGTAGTTCAGTCGGCCCGGCCGGCTCTTGGCATAGGCCATGAACTCGGCGAGGTTCTTCACCGGCAAATCAGGGTGCACCACATACAGGCTGGGTACCTTGGAGACCAGCGTGATGGAGGTGAAATCCCGCGCCGGGTCGTAGGGCAGCTTGTCAAAAATATAGGGGTTGACCGCCAGTGTGCCGATGTGGCCAAGAATCAGCGTGTGCTCATCGCTGCTGTTAGCCACCTCTTGCATGGCGATGTTGCCGGCCGCGCCGGGCTTGTTCTCGACGAACATGTTTTGACCCAGAGTTTTGGACATTTCACCAGCGACTGCACGCGCCACAATTTCTGAACTGCCGCCAGGCGCAAAGGGCACGACCAGGCGCAAGGGCTTGGTCGGCCAAGCGGTTTGGGCCATGGCTTTTGCCCCCGGCAAGCCAGCGGCCAGTCCGGCACTCGCCTGCAGCCACTCACGGCGGTTGAATTGTTTGGTCATCATCTTGGGTCTCGCTTG
>CAMATS010000138.1 GCA_945861195.1 Rhodoferax sp. OV413 | reverse complement strand
TTGCTCGGCGAGGTTTTGTCTGACCTGGCTGAGGTCCAGTTCGCCACTTCAGGCGCTGAAGCGCTGGCACTGGTGCAACAGTCCCAGCCTGATTTGATTTTGCTCGATGTCATGATGCCGGAGATGGACGGCTATGCAGTCTGCGAGGTACTCAAATCCGGCCCTGCCAGCCGGGCCATACCGCTGATCTTCGTGACCGCCAAAAATGACCCGCAAAGCGAGTCTCGGGCACTGGAGGCCGGGGCGGCAGATTTCATTCACAAGCCGATCAACCACACCGTGGTTCGCGCACGTGTGCGCTTGCAACTCGAGCTCAAGGGGCGTGAGCTTGCCCTGCAGCGGCTCAACGCGGAACTCGAAAACACCGTTGCGCTGCGCACCCACGCCCTCAGCGACGCCCTCGCTGGCGCGCAGGATGCAGAGCGCATCAAGTCGGCCTTTTTGGCCAACATGAGCCACGAAATCCGCACCCCCCTGAATGCAATCATTGGCATGACCCACCTCGCGAAGGGCACCGAGCTGACCGCCCGGCAGCGCAATTACCTGGGCCGCATTGAGTCTGCAAGCCAGCATTTGATGGGCATCATCAACGGCATTCTGGACCTCACCAAAATTCAAGCGGGCAAGCTGCAAGCCGAAGTGTCCGACTTCGAACTAGAGCAGTTGCTTGACAACACCATCGCCATGGTGGCTGCAAAAGCCGCCGACAAGGGGCTTGAGCTGATTCTCAGCGTGGCCCCGGGAACCCCCGCTTATTTGCGTGGTGACCCGCTGCGCCTGGGCCAGGTACTGCTCAACTTTGCCAGCAACGCGGTTAAATTTACCGAGCAGGGCGAAGTCGAAATCTCCGTGGTGGCAAGCCAAGTGATGGCGCATTCGGCCCACCTGCGCTTCGCCGTGCGGGACACCGGCATTGGCATCAGTGATGCGCAGCGCGGGGCCTTGTTCAAAGATTTTTCACAGGCCGACAGCTCAACCACCCGCAAATACGGCGGCACCGGCCTGGGCCTGGCGATTGCGGCGCGCTTGGTGGATTTGATGGGCGGAGAGTACGGCCTCGCCTCAAGCGCTGCGGTGGGCTCGACCTTCTGGTTCGCCGTCCCCCTGGGCCTGCAGACCGACGCACCCGCAGCGCCGCAGATGCCGGCGGATGCTGCGGGCTTTCGGATCCTGGTGGTTGACGACAACGCCAGCGCCCGCCGGCAACTTTGCGACATGCTGGGGCGCATGAATTTCTCAGTCGAATCAGCCGGCACAGGTGCTGATGCCCTGTTGGCATTGCAGGCCGCGCAGGCCTGCCAGCAGCCCCCTGATGTGGTGTTGCTGGATTGGCAGCTGCCCGACATGAGCGGCGCGGCGCTGGCCCGCCAGATTCGGCAAACCCCTCTTGGCCGCCAACCCCACCTGAGTTTGCTCACCGCCTTCGGGCGCGAACACCTGTTTGCCGCCGCCACCCTGGACGGCATCAACAGCATGCTGGGCAAGCCGGTGAGCGGGTCAGCACTGTTTGAGCACATGATGTCTGTTTTGGGGCGCAGCGCCTTCCAGTCCGTGCCAGCCGAGTCTGTTGCCGGCGAGCCTGATGCGCTGCTGGACCTGCGGGCCCTGCGCGGGCGACGCGTGCTGCTGGTTGAAGACAATGCAATCAACCGGGAGCTCGGCCTGGAACTGCTGCAGGAGCAGGGCCTGCGCGTGGTCACTGCCGAGCATGGGCAACAGGCCCTGGAGCTGTTGCGTGCCGGGTTGCACTTTGATCTGGTGTTGATGGACATCCAGATGCCGGTGCTTGACGGGCTGGCCGCCACCCGCGCGATTCGGGCTCTGCCGGGTTTTGCCGAATTGCCTATTTTGGCCATGACCGCCAACGCCATGTCGGAGGACCGGCAGCGCTGCCTGGACGCCGGCATGAACGACTTTGTCACCAAGCCGATTGACATCAAGGCGCTGTGGCGTGCCCTGCTGCGCTGGCTGCCATACCGAAGCGGGCCCGGCAAGAGGCCCGCAGACCCGCCTGGCGCCGCCCAGCCGTCGGAACTGTCGTTGGCGCTGGCTGGCCCGGTTGAGGGCCTTGACACTGATCTGGGCCTGCGCCGCTGCCTTGGCAGGCCAGACCTTTATCTGAGGCTGCTGCGCCAATTTGCCGCGGGCCAAGACCAAGAAGCCAGGCAATTGCAAGTCGCGCTGGAGCAGTCCAATTGGCTGGTTGCACAGCGGTTGGCGCACACCCTGAAATCTGTGGCGGCCAACCTTGGAGCGCTGCGGCTGCAAGCCCTGGCCGATTCGCTGGAGCGTGCTTTGGCAGCCCAGGCACCCGGCCCGCCCGACACCCAACACCTGCTCGCGCAGGGGCAGCAAGTCGACCTGGCCACCCGGCACTTGCTGCAACAACTGGCGCTGGCGCTGGGCCCGGCCCCGCGGTACCGTCCGGTAGCTGATGCGCCTGCCATAGCCGCCCGTCTGCCGGCCCCCGGTGCTATTGCCACGACCTTGCGCGAACTGCTGGCCCGTGGCAACTTCGACGCCTTGGCGCTGGTTGTCAGCCAAGCCAACCCGCTGCGCCAGGCCATGGGCACCCAGTTTGAGCCATTCGAGCGGGCCCTGGCAGCCTTTGATTTCGATCGGGCAATAGCCCTGCTCGACAGCACTCACCCGCAGCCGGCAGCGCCGGTCTAGTCGACATTCACCAACAAGCAAGCAAGCATCCAACCGACCAACCAACCAAAATGAGCCAGCTATGAGCCACAGCCCCCATGCCGCCACCGTGATGGTGGTGGACGACACCCCACAAAACCTGCTCCTGATGACCGAGCTGTTGCGCCCCGACTACCGGCTGCAAGTGGCCAATAGCGGCGAGCGCGCACTCGCACTGCTGGCCGGCGAGGTCCTGCCAGATTTGATTTTGCTCGACATCATGATGCCCGGCCTGGACGGCTACGAGGTGTTGCGGCGCATCAGGGCTGCGCCCGCTAGCCGGGATATTCCGGTGATCTTCATGACCGCCAAAAGCGATGTAGCCGATGAGGTACTGGGCCTGCAACTCGGCGCGGCTGACTACATCACCAAGCCAATCAGCCCGCCCATTGTGCTGGCCCGGGTGCGCACACACCTCAGCCTCAAAGCCGCGGCTGACTTCATGCGCGACAAAAACGATTACCTGGCCGCCGAGGTCAGCCGGCGCACGCGTCAGGTCTCGGCTGTTCAAGATGTCACCGTGCTGGCGCTGGCATCCATGGCAGAAACACGCGACAACGAAACCGGCAACCATATTTTGCGCACCCAACGCTATGTCAAGTGCCTGGCCATGGCGCTGCGCGAGCACCCGCGCTTTGCCTCGACCCTGAGCAGCGACTACATTGAGCTGCTGTTCAAGTCTGCGCCCCTGCACGATATTGGCAAGGTGGGCATCCATGACGATATTTTGCTCAAACCCGGGCCCCTGACCCCGGCTGAGTTTGAGATCATGAAAACCCACACAACCATCGGGTTTGACTCGATTGTCCGGGCTGAAAAAGCGCTTGGTGTGACCTTTGATTTTTTACTGCTGGCCAAAGAAATTGCGCTCTCGCACCAAGAGGAGTGGGACGGCTCGGGCTACCCGCAGGCGCTGGTCGGCGATGCGATTCCCTTGTCGGCTCGCCTGATGGCTGTCGCCGATGTGTATGACGCACTCATCAGCAAGCGGGTCTACAAGGCGGCCATGACCCACGAGCAGGCGGTGGCGATCATGTCGCGCGGCCGCGGCGGGCATTTTGACCCCGACATCTTGGACGCTTTTTTGCTCTGCCAGGAAGATTTCAGGGCCATCGCCCAACAGTATTCGGACGACTGAGGCCGGGTCACCTGGCCCGCGCCCCGCTCAACCGGGACTGGCTCAACCGGGACTTGCTCAATAGGGACTTGCAAAGCCCAGGCCAGCCAGGATGGCGATCTCCCGGGCCTCCATGGCCCGGGCCGCGCGCGGGCTGCTGTCATGCTCCCAGCCCTGGGCATGCAGCGCGCCGTGCACCAGCAGGTGGGCATAGTGGGCCCGCAGTGTTTTGCCCTGCTCGGCGGCCTCTCGGGCGATCACTGGCGCGCACAGCACCAGGTCGGCCAATACCAGCGGCGCTTGGCTGTAATCGAAGGTGAGCACATTGGTGGCGTAGTCTTTGTGCCGGTAATCCCGGTTCAGGGCCTGGGCTTCTTCGTTGTCAACAATGCGCACCGTGATCTCGGCGTCGCTTTGCAGTGCCTGGCGCAGCCAGCGTGCCACCTGGTGCCGCAGCAGCGCAGAGCGGTGCAGCGGCGCCTGGGCTAGGGCACCGAACTGCAATGACAGCGCGAGTTGGTGGCGCACCAGCACGCTAGGCGCTCTTTTTGCTGGCGGGTCGGTTTGGCGCGTCATAGGCATCCACAATGCGGGCCACCAAAGGGTGGCGCACCACGTCGGCGCTGGTGAAGCGGCAAATGGCAATACCCTGCACCCGCCTGAGCACCCGCTCGGCATCGATCAGGCCGCTGAGCTGGGTTTTGGGCAGATCAACCTGGCTCACGTCACCGGTGACCACGGCCTTGGAGCCAAAGCCGATGCGGGTCAGGAACATTTTCATTTGCTCGGGCGTCGTGTTTTGCGCCTCGTCCAGTATCACAAAGGCATTGGTCAGGGTGCGCCCGCGCATGAAGGCCAGCGGCGCGACCTCCAGGGCGCTGCGCTCAAAGGCTTTGTGCACCTGCTCGACGCCCATCAACTCATAGAGCGCGTCATACAGTGGACGCAGGTAGGGGTCGACCTTTTGGCTCAAATCGCCGGGCAAAAAGCCCAGCCGCTCCCCTGCCTCTACGGCCGGGCGGGTGAGCACAATGCGCTGCACCGCGTTGCGCTGCAGAGCATCGACCGCCATGGCCACGGCCAGATAAGTTTTGCCGGTGCCCGCCGGACCAATGCCAAACGTGATGTCCTGGGCGGCAATGTTGTCGAGGTAGAGCGCTTGGTTGGGGGTGCGGGCGCGCAGGTCTGCGCGGCGGGTCTGCAGGCCCGGCCCGGACTGCGGACTCGCTGCGCTGTCGCCGGCGAGCATCAGTTGCACCGTGGCGGGCTCAATCGGCCGGGCCGCCATTTCATACAGGGCTTGCAGCATCTCCATGCCGCGTTGGGCGGCCAGCTTGGGCCCGTCGACCTTGAATTGCTCGTGGCGGTGCGCAATTTTGAGCTGGAGCGCCGCTTCGATGCTGCGCAGGTGCTGATCCATGGGGCCGCACAGATGCGACAGGCGGACGTTGTTCAGGGGCGAAAAAAGATGGCGCAGAATCAAGCTGATAATTCCTTCAAAGGGCTCCAATGATAGGCAGTAAATGATAGGCAAACTCACCGGCCGGCTGGACGACAAAAACCCGCCCCAGATTGTGTTGGACTGTCATGGCGTGGGCTACGAGGTGCAAGTGCCCATGAGCACTTTCTACAACCTGCCAGAAATTGGCCATCAACTCAGCTTGCTAACCCATTTTGTGGTGCGCGAAGACGCCCAGATTTTGTATGGTTTTGCCTCTGCCCCAGAGCGCGAAGCTTTTCGCCAGCTCATCAAAATCTCAGGCGTGGGGCCGCGCACGGCCCTGTCCGTGCTCTCCGGGCTCAGCGTGGCCGAGTTGGCGCAGGCGGTCACCTTGCAGGAAGCCGGGCGGCTGGTCAAGGTACCCGGGATTGGCAAAAAAACCGCTGAGCGTCTGCTGCTCGAGCTCAAAGGCAAGCTTGGCGCCGACATCGGTCTGCCCCACCATGCCGGCAGCGACGCCCAGGCCGACATTCTGCAAGCCCTGCTGGCCCTGGGCTACAACGACCGCGAGGCCGCCGCAGCGCTCAAGGCACTGCCCCAGGAGGTCGGCGTCAGCGAAGGCATCAAACTCGCCCTACGCGCCCTGGCCAAATAAGCCCGCCGCGGAGAGTGCCAAGTTTGGATGCGATCTGCTGGGTGGTGTAGCGGGGTGGTGTCGCGGACCAGGCCGGCGTGGCATTCGGCGCTGCGGCTGTCCCCCGGCCTGCGGCCTCCTCCTTGATGCCGCTGCGCCAAACGCCCCACCTGCCTGGTCTGGCAAGTTTGTTTGGGACACGGTGCAGCTGGGTGGTGCAGCGGGGCCGTGTCGCAGACCAGGCCGGTGTGGCATTCGGCGCTGCGGCTGTCCCCCGGCCTGCGGCCTCCTCCTTGATGCCGCTGCGCCAAACGCCCCACCAGCCTGGTCTGCCAAGTTTGTCCAAGGTAAACACAGCAGGTCTTGCGGGGGGCAACGCAATCCACCGCCGGGCCGCCCCAAGGTGGATTAGCCCCCCTGGGGGGCAGCGAAGGACACGCAGTGCC
>CAMATS010000137.1 GCA_945861195.1 Rhodoferax sp. OV413 | reverse complement strand
ACTGCTGCAGCGCAGTCAGCATGCTGTTCCAGCGGCCCTTGGTGATGCCAATGGTGAACATAATAAAAAAACTGTACAACCCAGTTTTTTCTACCACCACGCCGTGCTCGGCCAAAAATTTGGTCACCACGCTGGCCGGGATGCCAGTTGCGGAAAACCTGCCATTGAGGTCCATACCAGGCGTCACGATCGTCGACTTGATCGGGTCGAGCATGTTGAAGCCGGCCGCCATCTTCCCAAACCCGTGCCAGTTCACCCCAGCCTTGGCGTTGGGAGACTCCCCCTTGATGATCCAGTTATCGGCCCGCCCGATGCCCTCCTCAATGGTGATATCCGGGCCCCACACCTTGAACCACCAGTCATCACCATATTCTTCATCTACCTTGCGCATGGCGCGCCGAAAGTCCAGCGCCTCGGCAATGCTCTCCTCGACCAAAGCCGTGCCCCCGGGGGGCTCCATCATGGCCGCAGCGACATCACAACTGGCAATGATGCTGTACTGCGGCGACGTGCTGGTGTGCATCAAGTAGGCCTCATTGAAGAGGTGCTTGTCGAGTTTGACAGTCTGTGAGTTCTGTACCAGAACGTGGCTGGCCTGGCTGATACCGGCCAGCAGTTTGTGAATTGATTGCGTGGCATACACCATGGCCTGCTTGGGCCGTGTGCGTTTTTTTCCCATCGCGTGGTAGCTGCCGTAAAAAGGATGAAATGCCGCATGCGGCAACCAGGCTTCATCAAAGTGGATGTTTTCCACATAGCCGTCAAGCATGCTTTTGACGGTTTCGGTGTTGTACAGCACGCCGTCATAGGTGGACTGGGTGAGTGTCAGCACCCGGGGCTTGATGGTGGCTGTGTCAAGCCCCTGCAAGTGCTGGCGCACCAGCGGGTTGGACTCTATTTTGGCCTTGATGGCGGCCGGCTCGAATTCACCCTTCGGAATCGGCCCGATGATGCCGAAGTGGTTGCGCGTAGGCTTGAGGAACACCGGGATCGCCCCGGTCATGATGATGGCATGCAGGATGGACTTGTGGCAATTGCGGTCTACCACCACCACATCATTGGGCGCTACCGTGTGATGCCAGACCATCTTGTTGCTGGTGCTGGTGCCATTGGTGACAAAAAAGCAGTGGTCGGCATTGAAAATTCGGGCCGCATTACGCTCAGAGGCTGCCACCGGTCCGGTGTGGTCTAGCAATTGCCCGAGTTCTTCAACCGCGTTGCAGACATCGGCACGCAACATGTTTTCGCCAAAGAACTGGTGAAACATCTGGCCCACCGGGCTTTTCAAAAAGGCCACACCGCCGGAATGGCCAGGACAATGCCAAGAATACGAGCCATCTTCGGCGTAATCGAGCAGTGCCTTGAAGAACGGTGGCTGCACACCTTCGAGGTAGCTTTTGGCTTCGCGGATGATGTGTCGCGAGACAAACTCCGGGGTGTCCTCAAACATATGAATGAAGCCATGGAGTTCGCGCAGGATGTCGTTTGGGATATGGCGTGAAGTCTTGGTTTCGCCGTAAACATAGATCGGCACATCCAGGTTTTTGCGCCGCACCTCGAGAATGAAGTTGCGCAGGTTCAACACCGCCGGATCGAGGTCCGGGCCGGGCGTGAACTCTTCATCGTCGATCGACAAAATAAAGGTGCTGGCACGGCTTTGCTGCTGGGCAAACTGGCTCAGGTCGCCATAGCTCGTGACACCCAGCACCTCAAAGCCCTCGGCTTCAATTGCCTGCGCCAGCGCCCTGATGCCCAAACCGGAGGTGTTTTCAGAGCGAAAATCTTCGTCGATGATCACGATGGGAAAACGAAACTTCATGGGGCACTCCGCGGCGGGCAAAAATATCGGTGAGGCGCGAAGTGTAAGGACATATTGCGCCGGCTCAACAGCGCATCCGACCTTTTGCTTGAGAATGGGGCCTTCAAATACATCCGGGGCTGAAAATGGCACTGACAACGATTTGGTGGGTCATGGCCGGCGCACTGATCGCGCTGGAACTGCTCTCTGGCACCTTCTATTTGCTGATGCTCTCGCTTGGCTTGGTAGCCGCTGCCCTTGCTGCCCATGCGGGAGCCGACCTGAGCGTCCAACTGGTGGCAGCAGCCCTGGTGGGCGGCGGGGCAGTGGTGGCCTGGCGCGCTTACAAGCAAGGCAAACCCTCGGCACTGCCGGCTTCATCCAACCCCGATGTCAACCTGGACGTGGGCGAGGTGGTGCAGGTGGACGCTTGGGATGCCGAGGGCCATGCCAATGTGAAGTACCGCGGCGCCAACTGGCAGGTGACACTCGCCCCGGGCTTTCCCGCAACACCCGGAGCCTTCACCATTGCCGAAGTGATGGGCAACCGGCTGATTGTCAAACCTAACTGAATTTTTTATCAAGGTACATCATGGAAATTGCAATTGTTTTGGTTCTTATCGCGGTGATTTTTGTCACGCAGTCGGTCAAGGTTGTGCCACAGCAGCATGCCTGGGTGGTAGAGCGCCTGGGTAAATACAACGGCACTCTCACACCCGGCTTGAATTTTTTGATGCCTTTTATCGACAAAGTTGCCTACAAGCATGTGCTCAAAGAGATTCCCCTTGATATTCCAAGTCAGGTGTGCATCACCCGCGACAACACCCAGTTGCAGGTGGATGGCATTTTGTATTTTCAGGTGACCGACGCCATGCGTGCCAGCTATGGCTCAAGCAACTACATCATGGCAATATCGCAACTGGCCCAAACCTCTTTGCGCTCGGTGATCGGTAAGCTCGAGCTTGACAAAACCTTTGAGGAGCGCGACATCATCAATTCCCAGGTGGTACAAGCGATTGACGAAGCGGCGCTGAACTGGGGTGTGAAGGTACTGCGCTATGAAATCAAAGACCTCACGCCGCCAAAAGAAATTTTGCACGCGATGCAGCAGCAAATCACCGCAGAGCGCGAAAAAAGGGCTCTTATTGCAGCTTCTGAAGGCCGCCGACAAGAGCAGATCAACATCGCCACCGGCGAACGCGAGGCGTTTATCGCCCGCTCCGAAGGCGAAAAACAGGCCGTGATCAACAAGGCCGAGGGAGACGCCCAATCAATTCTTGCGGTCGCACAGGCCACCGCACAGGCGATAGAGCGCATCGCTGCGGCCATCCGGCAGCCCGGCGGCGCCGATGCGGTTCAACTCAAAGTGGCAGAAAAAGCGGTGGAGGCCTACTCCCGCGTGGCATCCAGTGCCCACACCACGCTGGTGGTGCCCAGTAATATGAGCGAGGTGTCAGCACTGATTTCCTCAGCCATGAAAATGGTGCAGTCGCAACAGCGGCCCTGATTGGGCCGGGGGCCAAACGTCCTGCCGGGGCAAAAGGCCCCGGCTTAGTTTTTCTTCAAACCCAGCAGTCCCGACAACTTTGCAAGCAGGGGCCAGGCCAGCATCAGCATGGCCAGGCCAAAGATGCTGCCTACCAGTGAGTTAGACCAGAAGATGGACAGGCTGCCCTGAGACAGCAGCATGGACTGGCGGAAGCTGGTCTCGGCCATGTCGCCGAGCACCAGGGCCAACACCAGCGGCGCCATAGGGTATTTGAGCTTCTTGAACAAATAACCCACCACACCAAACACCATCATCATCACCACATCAAACATGGAGCTGTGCACCGTGTAGGCGCCGATCGCGCAGATCACCACGATCACTGGAGCGATCACTGAAAACGGGATTCGCAAAAAGGCCGCCCAATAAGGCACCGTGGTCAGGACCACCAGCAGGCCCACGATATTGCCCAGGTACATCGAGGCAATCAGGCCCCAAACAAAGTCTTTGTGCTCGACAAACAGCATGGGGCCGGGTTGCAAGCCCCAGATCATCAGGCCACCCAAAAGAACCGCCGCCGTGGGAGAGCCCGGAATGCCCAGTGTCAACATCGGCAGCAGCGCCGACGTGCCCGCAGCGTGGGCGGCCGTCTCAGGGGCCAACACCCCTTCCACCTGGCCCTTGCCAAAGGACTCGGGGTCGCTGGACATGCGCCGGGCCACGCCGTAACTCATGAAAGACGCCGGCGTGGCACCGCCGGGGGTAATGCCCATCCAGCAACCGATGGCGGTTGAGCGCAAAAATGTCAGCCAATACTGTGGCAGGGTGCGCCAGGTTTGCCAGACAATGTTTGGGCTGAGCTTGGCGGTTTTTCCCTTGAAGGCCAAGCCTTCCTCCATGGTCAGCAGTATTTCGCCGATGCCGAACAAGCCGATGACAGCGATCAAAAAGTCAAATCCCTTGAGAAGCACCGGAAATCCGTAGGTCATTCGCAACTGACCCGTGACGCTGTCCAAGCCGACCGCCGCCAAGGCAAAGCCGAGCATCATGGCCGCGACCACCTTGGCCACCGGCTCTTTGCTCATGCCGACAAAGCTGCAAAAAGTGAGCAACTGCACGGCAAAATACTCGGCAGGACCAAAGTTGAGCGCAAAACGGGCCAATACCGGCGCCAAAAAAGTGATCAGGATCACTGCGAACAGCGCACCTACGAAGGACGAGGTGAAGGCCGCGGTGAGGGCCTGGGCTGCCCGGCCCTGCTGGGCCATGGGATAGCCGTCAAAAGTGGTTGCCACCGACCAGGGCTCGCCCGGAATATTGAACAAAATTGAGGTGATGGCCCCCCCGAACAGTGCGCCCCAGTAAATACACGACAGCATGATGATGGCTGAGGTGGGGTTCATGGTGAAGGTCAGCGGCAGCAAAATGGCGATGCCATTGGCGCCACCCAGGCCCGGCAAGACGCCGATCAGCACGCCCAAGACGATGCCGATGAACATGTAGGCCAGGTTGGGCAGCGTCATCGCCACCGAAAAACCATGGAACAGGTTGTTGAGCTCTTCCATCAAAAGCCCAGCATGACTTCAATTGGGCCTTTGGGCAAAGGCACCAGAAACCACTTTTCGAAAACCAAAAAAAACGCCAGCGGCACGCCGGCAGACACAGCCAAGGTGCTTGGCCAGGCGAACTTGCCATGTCGGCGCATGAAATAAGCGATCAGCACCGCCGAGGGCAGATAAATACCCAGCCAGACCATAGCCAGCACATAGACAACCATGGGGATGAGCATTGCAAACACCGGCAGCAGCTCATGCCGGCGGGCAAAGACCGCAGTCGAGCCGCGCCAGGTAAAGAGCGTGGAGACCGCTATGAATCCTCCAGCAGCGAGCAGGATCAAGCCGATGAAGAAGGGAAAATAACCCGAGCGGGGTCCGTCATCGGCCCAACCGATGCCCACGCGCAGGCTGTCAACAATGACCAGAAGGGCCAGCAGTACCAGGCCAAGGGCAACCGCCAACTCTGGGCCGCGGGCCAGGTAGGCTTGGTCTTTGGAGGGTCCGGCATCGCCGCCCTCCCCTGTGTCGGGCGCGCTCATCGTGTCAAGGCTCCAAAAACGTCAAATCAATTGGCCATGAAGCCAGCTTCTTTCATCAACTCGCGGTGCACTTGCTCGTTTTTTCCCAGCCAATCAAAATATTCCTTGCCGCTGAGGACGGTTTGGTTAAAGGCACCTTTTTCCATGAAGTCTTTCCACTCCGGCAGGGCCCTGACCTTTTGAAACAGATCGAGGTAAAACTTGACTTGCTCGTCAGTCACGCCGGGCGCCATGAAAATGCCGCGCAGCATCAGGTATTCCAAGGGCAGACCAACCGAGCCACAAGTGGGGATGTCACTCCAGGACTGGGTCGCTGTCAGCTTGGTTTTGTAAGGCAGTTTCACCTTGTCCATCACGCACAGGGGCCGCAAAGCGCCCGAACGCCAGTGAGATTCGGCCTCTATCGGGTTGTTCACAGTCGAGTCGATGTGTTTTCCCACCAGCTGCACCGCCACATCACCACCGCCTTTGAGCGGGATGTAAATCATTTTTTTACCCACCGACTTCTCCAAAAGCACGGTGATGATCTGGTCTTCTTGCTTGGAGCCGGTGCCGCCCATTTTGAAAGCCTTGTCGGGCTGGGCCTTCATGGCGGTGATGAAATCTTTGGTCGTCTTGTGCGGCGAATCGGCATGGACCCACAGCACAAATTGGTCAAGCGCCAGCATAGAGACTGGCGTCAGGTCCCGCCAGTTGAACGGCACGCCAGTAGCAAGCGGCGTGGTGAACAGGTTGGACAGGGTGATGATGATTTTGTGCGGATTTCGAGCGTCGCCTTTGATGTCCAGAAAGCCCTCGGCTCCAGCGCCGCCGGCCTTGTTCAACACAATGATAGGCTGCGGACTGAGCTTGTTCTTGGCAACCACGCCTTGCACAAAGCGGGCCATTTGGTCCGCACCACCGCCGGTTCCAGCGGGCACCACAAACTCAATGGGCTTGCTCGGCTCCCAGGCCTG
>CAMATS010000136.1 GCA_945861195.1 Rhodoferax sp. OV413 | reverse complement strand
GGGCTCTGAATGGCTGAAATCCATCTGGCACGAGACCACGGCCTGGGCCTGCCCCGAGCCCGGGAAGTCGCCTTGGTCTGGGTGGCACAGGCCAGGCATGAGTTTGGCCTGCGCTGCACTTACCAAGAGACAGGGCAGGAAGACCTGGCCAATTTCAGCCGCCCGGGTGTGAGCGGCACGCTGCGAGTCAGCTCCACACAATTTGAGCTGACCGCCAAACTCGGTTTTCTGCTGAGTGCTTTCAAAGACCGCATTGAGGCCGACTTGCAAAAAAATCTTGATCAGCTGCTGGCTGCCACACCAGGCCGTCAGGACCTTCTTTAGCTCAAAGATTCGATCAAATCGACATACTGCTGCATGGCATCGTCTGCAGCGGTGCCCTTCAAGCCGTTCCACGCCTCCCACTTGGCGCGGCCCACCATGTCGCTGAAGCCGGGCCTGGTTTCCTTGTTATCGCCCAGACTGGCCTGCTTGTACAGACCATAGATTTTGAGCATGGTCAGGTTATCGGGGCGTTCGCTCAGGTCTTTTGAGTTGGCGACGGCGGCGTTGAATTGGGTTTTCAGGTCAGACATGGTGGCTTGCGGATAGGTGGATGGACAGCCCAAGAACCGGGCCGGCAGGAATTATCGCCAGCCCGAGTGTTGGGCGCTGGCAAGGCTTGCCCTCAGGCCTGGTCTGTTTGGGCCTGGTAGGCTTGGGCCAGGGTGCGCAAGTGCAGGCGCTGATCGGGCTCGAGGTAAGGCAGCAAGAGGTTAAGCACATGCAGCGCACCCCGCACCAGGGCTGCTTGCCCCCTGTCTGGCTCAAGCGCACTGCGAGGGTTTTGCACGTATTCAAAACTCAGCCAGTAGCTCAGCACCACCACCATGCACTGCGCTGTGGTGTCAACCGAAGACCCATCCATCTGCAGCGCGCCGGCGCGCGACATGCCTTGCAGCATAGACTTGAAGGCCTCTGTCTTGTGAATAAGAACCGATTTCAGATGGGTCTCGAGCCGCCGGTTTTTGCTCAGCAGGTCATTGAGGTCGCGGTATAAAAACCGGTACTGCCAGATCAGCTCAAACAGGCTGTGCAAAAAAAACCAGGCGTCCTCGACATTTTGCACGCCATCACTCGCCCCCAGCAGCACATCAATGTCCCGCTCAAAACGATCAAATAGCGCATTGACCAGCGCCTCTTTGGCCGGGTAGTGGTAGTACAGGTTGCCCGGGCTGATGCTGAGTTCGTGAGAGATCAGCGTGGTAGAGACATTGGGCTCGCCAAAGCGGTTGAACAGCGCAAGCGAAACCTCCAGAATACGCTCAGCCGTGCGCCGGGGTGCTTTCTTGGCCATGGTCGGCCATCACACTCGGCCACTGCCCGTAGCCCGGGGCGGCGACCTGCGCTTAACCGCCACTTTTTTAGCCGCCACTTTTTTGGCGGGCGCGCTGCGGCCAGTCTTGGCCGACAAGGCCTGTACCGCGCGGCTAAGTTCGTCGAGCCGGGCTGCCAGAGCATGGAGGTCTTGGGCTGAGGGCATACCCAGCTTGTGCATGGCCCGGGCCACCCGGTCTTCAAAAATGGTCTCCAACTTGCCCCATTGGCCAGAGGCTTTGGAGGACACCTCCGCAGCCAACTCAGACGCCCGACTGCTGGCCTCGGCCAGCTTGGCCTGCGCTGCAGATTGGGTTTTGCGCTGCATGGCAACGCCTTCGTTGACCAGGGCCTCAAAGGCCTTGCTGCCCTCGGCCTGGGCACGGTGAAAGGCGCCCAGGCCGGCCTGCCAAATTTGCTGCGCCGAGTCGCGCACGGCATCGCCCAGAGGGGGGGCGGCGGCTTGGGTTTTTGCAGTGCCGGATTTTTGTGCAGATTTGGCCATGGGGGCATCTCCAAGTGTTGAGGTGTTGGGGCGGGGTGTCGAGGCCTGCTTGTATTCGACTGACTTTACCCCCTGCCGGGGCCCAGCGGTAGGGGTGCCAGCCTAATCTGTTGGCCCTGGGCCGCCTGACCCCTCGGTGATAATCTCGCCTCAAATCACCACCTGTCAGGCGGGCTTTGTCAACTTCAAGTGGGTAACAAATGATTCTGGTCACCGGCGGCGCCGGCTTCATCGGTGCCAATTTTGTGTTGGACTGGCTAGGCGCGTTGGATGAGCCGGTGCTCAATCTGGACAAACTCACCTACGCTGGCAACCCGGAAAACCTGGCCGCCCTGCAGGGGGATGCCCGCCACGTGTTTGTGCAGGGTGATATCGGCGACGCAGCCCTGCTGCCCCAGCTGCTGGCGCAACACCAACCCCGCGCCGTGGTCAACTTTGCCGCCGAAAGCCATGTCGATCGCTCCATCCACGGCCCGGAAGACTTTATCCAGACCAATGTGGTGGGCACCACACGCCTGCTGCAAAGCGTGCGCGCCTACTGGCAGGGCCTGGGCGATGCCGAGCGCGCCGCCTTCCGTTTCTTGCATGTGTCCACCGACGAGGTCTACGGCAGCTTGGGGCCGGGGGATGCGGCATTTACCGAAACCCACCGCTATGAGCCCAACAGCCCCTACTCGGCCAGCAAGGCCGCCAGCGACCATCTGGTGCGGGCCTGGCACCACACTTACGGCCTGCCCGTGCTCACCACCAACTGCAGCAACAACTACGGCCCCTATCACTTCCCAGAAAAACTCATTCCGCTGATGATCGTCAACGCGCTGGCGGGCAAGCCCTTGCCGGTGTACGGCGACGGCCAGCAAATCCGCGACTGGCTGTATGTGGCCGACCATTGCAGCGCCATCCGCCGTGTGCTGCAGGCCGGCCGGTTGGGTGAGGTGTACAACGTAGGCGGCTGGAACGAAAAGCCCAACCTGGAGATCGTGCATACCGTGTGCGCCCTGCTCGATGAACTGCGCCCGCGCGCCGACGGCCAAAGCTACCGCAGCCAGATCAGCTTTGTCAAAGACCGCCCCGGCCATGACCGCCGCTACGCCATCGACGCGCGCAAGATCGAGCAAGAGCTGGGCTGGCGCCCCACGGAGACCTTTGACACCGGCATCCGCAAAACCGTGCAGTGGTACCTGGCGCACCCCGACTGGGTGGCCCATGTGCAAAGTGGGGCGTACCGTGATTGGGTGGCCAAGCAATACGACCCGCAGACCAACAACGCATGAAAATCCTGCTGCTCGGCAAAAACGGTCAGGTTGGCTGGGAACTGCAGCGCAGTCTGGCACCGCTGGGTGAACTGGTGGCGCCGTGCCGTGAGGATTCGGACCTGTGCGGCGACCTCAGCAATTTGGACGGCCTGGCGCGAACTGTGCAAACCGTGTGGCCCGATGTGATCGTCAATGCAGCCGCGCACACGGCGGTGGACCGGGCTGAAAGCGAGCCCGAGTTGGCCCACACCCTCAATGCCCTGGCGCCCGGCGTCTTGGCGCGCGAGGCCACCAACATCGGCGCCTTGCTGGTGCACTACAGCACTGACTATGTGTTCGACGGCAGCGGCAGCCGCCCTTGGGCCGAAGCCGATACGCCGGCCCCGCTAAGTGTATATGGTCGCACCAAGCTAGAAGGCGAGCGGCTGATCCAGGCCGCCTGTGCGCAGCACCTGATTTTCCGCACCAGCTGGGTCTATGCCGCGCGCGGCACCAACTTCGCCAAAACCATGTTGCGCCTGGCCCAGGAGCGCGAACGCCTGACCGTCATCGACGACCAGTTTGGCGCACCGACGGGTGCCGAGTTGATCGCCGACGTTACCGCTCATGCGATCCGCCAATGCCTGCGCCAGCCCCATGATGCCGGCCTATACCACCTGGCTGCCAGCGGCGAGACCAGCTGGCATGGCTATGCCAATCAGGTGCTGGCCTGCGCCCGGCTGATGCACAGCGCCATAAAAATCAAAGCAACCGAGGTGGTGGCAGTGCCCAGCAGCGCCTTCACCACCGCCGCCCGGCGACCGCTCAACTCGCGACTCGACACCACGAAGCTGCAGCACTGCTTTGGGCTAACGCTGCCGCGGTGGGAGCAGGGGGTGGGCAGGATGATGGGTGAGTTGGCGTGATGTTGACGCTGCCCCCCGGTTTAGCCAATGGGCTGTGCGAAAATTAAGCCAGTTATGCCGAAAAGCCCCCGTATCTATGTAGCCGGCCATCGCGGCATGGTGGGGTCGGCCATTGTTCGGGTGTTGCGTCAGCAGGCTGGGGTAGATGTCCTCACCCGCACCCGCCAGGAATTGGACCTGACCAACCAGGCGGCTGTGCGTGCGTTTTTTGCCGCCGAAAAGCCAGACCAAGTCTACATGGCTGCGGCCAAAGTTGGCGGTATCCATGCCAATAACACTTACCCGGCAGAGTTCATTTACGAAAATCTGATGGTCCAAGCCAATGTGGTTGACGCCGCCTTCCACAACGGCGTTAAAAAACTGCTGTTCTTGGGCTCGAGCTGTATTTACCCGCGCACGGCTGCCCAGCCCATGCCCGAGTCTGCACTGCTCAGCGGGCCACTGGAGCCTACCAACGAGCCCTACGCCATCGCCAAAATTGCCGGCATCAAGTTGTGCGAGAGCTACAACCGCCAATACGGTGCCAGCCACGGCCTGGACTATCGCAGCGTTATGCCCACCAACCTGTATGGCCCGGGAGACAACTACCATCCGGAAAACAGCCATGTCATTCCTGCATTGATCCGCCGCTTTCATGAGGCCAAGCTCAGCAATGCCCCCTGGGTCACGATCTGGGGCAGCGGAAGCCCGAAGCGTGAGTTTTTGTATGTAGACGACATGGCTGCCGCCAGCGTGTTCGTCATGAACTTGCCCAAAACTACGTTGGACGCCCACACCCAGACCACGCAAAGTCACATCAACATCGGCTTTGGTGATGACATCACCATTAAAGAACTGGCACTGGCCGTGGGTAATGCCATTGGTTACCACGGCCTCATCGACTTTGACGCCAGCAAACCCGACGGCTCCCCCCGCAAGCTGATGGACAGCAGCCGCCTGAACGTACTTGGCTGGCAAGCGCGTACCGCGCTTGCTGATGGTTTAGTACAAGCGTATGCCGCATTCCTATCTGCTAACACATAAGGTCAGCTATGCCAGCAATTAGCATGTTGTATGGAATCATCTTCTATATTTATTTTTTTGATGATGAAAGGCAGAAGCTGCCCCACATTCACGGTAAATATCAGGGCGCAGAGGCTGTCTTCTCAATTAACGATGCGTCATTGTTGACTGGTGATTTGCCGGTTAGTCGTACGCGCTTAATGCAAGCGTGGATTGAAATTCATCCTGAATTTAAAAACTAACCATGACACAAAAAGTTGCCCTGATCACTGGCATCACCGGCCAAGACGGTTCTTATCTAGCTGAATTGCTGCTAGAAAAAGGATATGTCGTCCACGGTATCAAACGACGAGCTTCCTCTTTCAACACGGCGAGGATTGATCACCTCTATCATGACCCTCATGAGGATGGAGTTCGCTTCTTCCTTCATCATGGGGATCTCACTGATTCATCCAATCTGGTTCGGTTGATTCAGCAAATCCAGCCACATGAGATCTATAACCTGGCTGCCATGAGCCATGTGGCGGTCAGCTTTGAGTCACCAGAGTACACCGCAGATGTGGATGCTATGGGCCCATTGCGCATGCTGGAAGCCATTCGCATCTTGGGGCTTGAAAAGAAAACACGCTTCTACCAGGCTTCTACCTCTGAACTATATGGCTTGGTGCAAGAAGCCCCTCAAAAGGAGACAACTCCTTTTTACCCTCGCAGCCCGTATGCTGTCGCCAAGCTGTACGCTTACTGGATCACCGTGAACTACCGTGAGGCCTATGGCATGTACGCGTGCAACGGCATTCTCTTTAATCACGAGTCACCTGTTCGCGGTGAAAACTTTGTTACCCGAAAAATCACCCGGGCTTTGGCGCGAATCAAACTGGGCCTACAAGAGCACCTTTACCTAGGAAACCTCAATGCATTGCGCGACTGGGGGCATGCCAAGGATTACGTAGAAATGCAGTGGCTCATGCTACAGCAAGAGCAGCCAGAAGACTTTGTCATTGCCACCGGGGTGCAGTACAGCGTGCGGGACTTTATCAATATTGCCGCGAACGAGCTGGGTATTGCTGTGCGTTGGGACGGCGAAGGTCTGACCGAAAAGGGTTATGACGACACTGGCAAATGCATCGTCTCCGTTGACCCGCGCTATTTTCGACCTACTGAGGTTGAAACGCTCCTTGGCGACCCCTCCAAAGCCAAGGCGAAACTTGGTTGGGAGCCCAAAATCACCTTTGACGAGTTGGTCAAGGAAATGGTGCGCGAAGACCTCAAATCAGCCGAACGCGATCAGTTGATGAAGCGGCATGGGTACAACACAAAGGCTTAC
>CAMATS010000135.1 GCA_945861195.1 Rhodoferax sp. OV413 | reverse complement strand
TTAGCGAAGAAACTGGAATTCCACAGGGCGAAGTCTGGCCCCAGAATTTGTCCAACCATGTCGATCAGGCCTGGTGCTCGAACATAGTTTAAAAAGCACAGGTCATAGGCCAGAACCGTCGGACACATGTCAGTGAACTCTGGGTGCCTGGCTATCAAGCGGGCATGGTCTGCCTTGATGCCTTCGAGCAAATCAGCGGGAAACTGATAGTCGGGTACGACGATACCGTTTTCATGGTAGCGGCGTAACTGGTCTTCGCTCAACATTTTTGTGCTCCGTCGGCAAGTAGAACCAGCACACATTGTAGGATGCCCGATGACCTGCGCTACCTGCTGGTTGGCCCGCTGTTTGTGCTCGCCGTGTTGTACCGGCGCCTGGGTATTGTTTACTGATCACCCGTCATGCCGCTAGCCCGTGGCGATGGGCGCTTCGAGCAGGCAGCCGAACTCGCGCGCAAAATCAACCGACACACGCGCGTGAACTGCCCCTTGCTGGTCAAAAAAACGCTGTGTGCCGCACAGCGCAAAAACCCCTTCGTGCCATATATTGGGGTGAATGTACAGGCCCTGGCTGCCATCGAATCGAAAACACACGAAATGCTCTGGGCGTACCTCGTCACCTGGCAGTGCCAGCGGCACCATGAAGGCTTGGCGATCTAGCGGGTAAAACAGTTGGCCGCCGTCGGGGTGGTAATTGGCATGCCAGAGCATGATGCGCTGGGGCGGGCGTTGGTGGGTGAGGTCGACGTTTTCAGGCAACTCGGCATAGGCCAGGATGTAGTGTCCGCCCACCGCCTCATTGCGTCCATAAAGAACATCGCCCTGCCATTCGCTCACGAATACGCCTTGGGTGGTGCCGGCTTCGTCGCCCGTGTCCGGATCCACCGGTCGGCGGCCCTGGGCCGGCCATCGGACGATCTCGATCTCGCAGCGCTTGGGGTCTTCCACCAATTTGCCGTAGCCGGCCAGTGTTTCTGGCGTTGCGTCAACCACAGGCATGAGGCAACGGGCCAGTGCGCTGGGCAAATTGGGGTTCAGGTAGTCAAGCGGCTGGCTCATCGCATTGCCTTTTTGGCTGGCTCAGCTTGTCCGGGCGCCTCAGATCAAGCTCCGCAGTCCGGTGTACAGCATATAGCCAGCCAGCAGGTACAAGACGCTGCCAAAGGCGCGCTTGAGTTGCTTCACAGGCAGCCTTTGGGCTGCGCGGGCGCCTAGCGGTGCGGTCAGGACACTGGCCATGGCGATCACGCCCAGAGCAGGCAGCCAAACATAGCCCAAAGAATAGGGCGGCAGGCCGGGCAGGCCGCTGCCGGTCATGATGTAACCTGCAACATTGGCCAGCGCTATTGGAAAACCAAGCGCCGCTGACGTGCCCACCGCCTGGTGGATCGCCACATTGCACCAGGTCATGAAGGGCACGCTGACAAAGGCGCCGCCAGCGCCAACCAGCCCAGACAAAAATCCGATGATTTTTCCCGCAGCGAACAGACCTATCAGTCCGGGTACTTGGCGCGAGGCAGCAGGCTTTTTATCAATAAACATCTGGGTGGCCGAAAAGCTTACAAAGGCAGCAAAAAACAGGGCCAGCCAAGCGCCTTGCAGGACCGCAAAAACCGCAGCGCTGGCCAACGCACCGCCCAACAGAATGCCGGGGCTGAGCCCCTTGACCAGGTCCCAGCGCACATTGCCGCGTTTGTGGTGGGCCCGCACACTGGAGATCGAGGTGAAAAGTATGGTGGCCATAGAGGTGGCTATGGCCATCTTGACAGCCAAGTTGTCGCCCACGCCCCGGTGGGTTAACGCCACGGTGATGAAGGGCACCATGATCATGCCCCCGCCTATGCCCAGCAGGCCGGCCAGAAAACCGGTGGCTAGCCCCAGCAGGGCGAGCTCAAAAATTAGCAAGGGCTCTAGCATGGCGTGGCTGAGCGGGTTGCCGGGCTCCTGCCTTCTTAGCTCAAGCGGCTGCCGGCGGCCAGGCCTTGCGAGCGCGCGTAGTCGGCAGCAGCCATTTTTTTTCCGTCTTCAGCGCGTACTTTGAGGACTTCAACTTGCCCGCTGTGCGCGGTGATGAAGACCGATGTGTCGCTGATCTGCGTGATCTCGCCCGGCTTGCCTTTGCTGTCGCCGTAGCGGCCAATACGGTGTTTTATGCAGTCAAAAAGAAACAGTTTTTTATCGCCCACCAGGCTCCAGGCTCCAGGCGCGGGGTTGCAGGCGCGGATCAGGTCGTACACCAGATCGATGTGTTGGGCCCAGTTGATTTTTGATTCCGATGCCAAAAACCAGCCCTCGTAGCTGGCCTGCGATTCGTCCTGCACCCATGTTTGGCCATTCCCTGAGACGACCGCGTCGGCAGCCTCAAGCAATGCAGTCACGCCCATGGGAAACAGTTTGTTGAAGTACACGTCGCCTAGGGTTTCATCCGGTCCGATATCACAGGTTTTTTGGCTGATAACGGCACCTTCGTCGAGGCCGTCCGTGGGCCGGAAGATCGTCAAGCCGGTTTGTTTTTCACCCCTGGAAATGGCCCAGTTGATGGCCGATGGCCCACGGTATTTGGGCAACAAAGAGGGGTGAAACTGCAGGCTTCCGTGCTTGGGGATTTGCAGCAGTGATTGCGGCGCAAACTGCACCACATAGGCCATGACGCCCAGGTCTGGTGCCAGAGCCTGCATCGCCTCATGGGCGGCGCTTCCCGTCAAATTGTCGAACTGAAACACCTGCACGCCGCGCGCCAAGGCTTCGAGCCGCATCGCGTCGGGTTTGCTGCCAGGCTTTTCTGGTCGGCAGAACACGCCAGCCACTTGGTCGCCTCGGTTGACAAAGGCCTCCAGCACGGCCTTGCCGAAATCCTGCTGTCCGATGATGACGATTTTCATGGTGGGCTCGCTCGGTTTGAGGTGGTCGCGCGTCAGATGACCTTGGCTTCGCGCAGCGCAGAAATATCGCCCGCCGAGTAGCCCAGTTGTTCTAGCACCTCAACCGTGTGTTCGCCCAGCAAAGGCGAGCGGGTGACCTCAGTGGGGCTGTCCGACATCTTGATTGGGTTGCCGACGCTGAGGTATTTGCCCCGCTCTGGGTGGTCTACCTCGACCACCGTTCCAGTGGCGCGCAATGACGGCTCTTCGGCGATTTCTTTCATCGACAAAATGGGGCCGCATGGAATGTCGAACTCGTTGAGGATGTCCATGGCCTCAAACTTGGTTTTGGTCATGGTCCAGGTTTCGATGCGCGCAAAGATGGCCTTGAGGTGGCTCAGCCGTTTGGCCGGGGTGGCGTAGGCGGGGTCGGTGATCCAGTCTTCCTGGCCAATCACCTTGCATACCGCAGGCCAAACCGCCGCCTGGGTGATGAAATAAATGTAGGCGTTTGGATCGGTCTCCCAGCCCTTGCATTTCAAAATCGAGCCCGGCTGCCCGCCGCCCGAGGCGTTGCCAGCGCGCGGCACCGCATCGCCAAAGGGGGTGTCGGGGTATTGAGGGTATTCGTTCAGGGTTTTGGTGCGGTCCAAGCGCTGCTGGTCGCGCAGTTTGACACGGCACAGGTTGAGTACCGCGTCCTGCATGGGGGCGAGCACCTTTTGTCCGCGGCCACTGGTGTTGCGCTGGTACAGCGCCGCCACAATGCCCAGGGCCAGGTGCAGGCCGGTGCCTGAGTCGCCAATTTGCGCCCCGGTAACCACCGGTGGACCATCATCAAAGCCAGTGGTGGAGGCCGCACCACCTGCGCATTGGGCGACGTTCTCGTAGACCTTGCAGTCTTCGTATTTGCCCGGGCCAAAGCCCTTGACCGAAGCCACAATCATGCGCGGGTTGAGGGCCTGTATTTGCTCCCAGCCAAAGCCCATGCGGTCTAGCGCACCGGGGGCAAAGTTCTCCACGAGCACATCACAGGTTTTGATCAGACGCTCGAGCACCTCTTTGCCCTTGGGGTCTTTGGTGTTCACAGTGACCGAGCGCTTGTTGTGGTTAAGCATGGTGAAGTACAGGCTGTCGACCCCGGGAATATCGCGCAGCTGGCCGCGGGTGGCGTCTCCCTCGCCGGCTTTTTCTACCTTGATCACATCTGCTCCAAGCCAGGCCAGCAGTTGCGTGCAGGTAGGGCCCGATTGGACATGGGTGAAGTCGAGAATGCGTACGCCGTCAAGTGCCTTGCTCATGTGGGTGGTTTCCTTCAGTTTCCAGAGTTGATTTTTTTTGCGGTTTGCGGGTTCAGCATGGTGATGCGGCCGCTTTCGGTTCCGGCGGTCTCGTCAATGACCGCGTTGATGAGTGTTGGTAGGCCATTGGCAATGGCCGCATGCATGGCTGCGCTGAGTTCAGCGGGGGTGCTGGCGAGCACGCCTACGCCGCCAAAAGCCTCCATCATTTTGTCGTAGCGCGCACCTTTGACAAACACGGTGGGCGCCACATCGGCGCCGCCCGAGGCATTGACGTCGGTGCCCCGGTAGACGCCGTTGTTATTAAAAACAACAATGCAGACTGGCAGGTGGTAGCGGCAGATGGTCTCGACTTCCATGCCGCTGAAGCCAAAGGCGCTGTCGCCCTCGATGGCAATCACTGGTTTGTTTGTGACAACGGCCGCTGCCACGGCAAAACCCATGCCTATGCCCATAACGCCCCAGGTGCCGACATCGAGTCGCTTACGCGGCTCGTACATGTCAACAATGCTGCGTGTGAAATCCAGGGTATTGGCCCCTTCGTTGACCAAAATTGCGCTCGGGTTGGCCTTGATCACTTCGCGAATGGCGCCCAAGGCGCTGTGAAAGTTCATTGGCGAGGGGTTCTGGGCCAAAGTTTCGGCCATCTTGGCCTGGTTTTTATCCCGTCGCTCGGCAACTGCGTTAATCCATTGGGCGCTCGGCTGGGGCCAATTGCTGCCCATGCCGCGCAGCAGCGCCGCCACGCAAGAACCAATATCACCCACCAGAGGCGCGGCAATCGGCTGGTTGCTGTCCATCTCGGTGGGCGAGATATCGATCTGGATGAACTGTTTGGCCTGCGGTGCCCCCCAGGTTTTTCCCTTCCCGTGGGACAGCAGCCAGTTCAGGCGGGCGCCGACCAGCAGCACCACATCGGCTTCGGCAAGCACATAAGAGCGCGCCGCTGAGGCTGAAAGGACATGGTTGTCCGGCAGCAGACCCTTGGCCATGGACATCGGCAGGTAAGGCACGCCAGAGGTCTCTACCAGCGCGCGAATGTCGGCATCTGCTTGGGCATAGGCAGCGCCCTTACCGAGCAAAATGAGTGGGCGCTTGGCATTCTTGAGCAGCGCGAGAGCGCGCTCGACCGCCTCGGGCGCGGGAAGCTGGCGGGGCGCTGCATCTACCACCTTGATCAGCGAGGCCTGCCCGGCAGCAGCGTCCATGGTTTGCCCGAACAGCTTGGCTGGCAAATCCAGGTAAACCCCACCCGGGCGACCTGACAGGGCGGCCCGGATCGCCCGGGCAATGCCCACGCCGATGTCCTGGGCGTGCAAGACCCGGTAGGCGGCCTTGCACAGGGGCTTGGCAACCGCCAGCTGGTCCATCTCTTCGTAGTCCCCCTGCTGCAAGTCAACGATTTCTCGCTCACTAGAGCCGCTGATCAAAATCATCGGGAAGCAGTTCACCGTGGCATTGGCCAGGGCGCTGAGGCCGTTGAGAAAGCCTGGCGCCGAGACGGTGAGGCAAATGCCAGGCTTTTGCGTCAGGTAGCCAGCCGCTGCGGCCGCATTGCCGGCGTTCTGCTCGTGACGAAATGAAATCACCCGCATACCTTGAGCCTGCGCTTTACGTGTCAGGTCGGTGATGGGAATGCCGGGCAGACCAAACAGGGTGTCGATCCCGTTGAGCTTGAGCGCATTGATGAGCAGCTGGAAGCCGTCAATTTCAGCCGGAGGCTGGGCAGATGGGGCCGCCCCGACAGGTGCAAAACTCGTCATTTTGGTCTCCGTTTTTAAAGTTATCTAGTCCGGCTTGACCCGGCCCGTCCCGGTATGCCCAAGCTGGCAAATTGTCTGTGGCTGCCAAAATCAAGGCCATATTATGGGCGCATCTGGCCTGGTTTTTCAGGGCCCGGTCGATCTTCCCGGCTGCCTCAATGTGCTCAGGGCGGAGCCCGGGCTAATGGTTTGTTCTGATGGTCAAGTCGGGCCTGAGGTGATAAGGTTGCATTCGGAGTACGACAGTTTTTACTGAATACAAGGAGTTGCCATGATTTTTTTTCCCCCGCGCAAGTCGCTTTTGAGCCTGGTATTTCTGAGCGCTCTCTGCGGCCTGGGCTCGGCCCAGGCCTGGGAGCCGAGCAAGCCCATTGAGTTTGTGGTGCCCGCTGGAACCGGCGGTGGTGCGGACCAAATGGCCCGCTTTGTGCAAGGCGTGGTTGCCAAGAACAAGCTCAGTCCGCAGCCTATCATTGTGTTGAACAAGGCCGGCGG
>CAMATS010000134.1 GCA_945861195.1 Rhodoferax sp. OV413 | reverse complement strand
GCCGAACTGCTCAAGCCGCGCGGCTACCACACCATGCATATTGGCAAATGGCATCTGGGGCAGTCGGCTGCGATGCGGCCCAATAACCAGGGCTTTGACGAGTCACTGAACATGGAGGGCCTGCTTTATTTGGATCAAAACGACCCGGGTGTGGTCAATGCCAAGCAAGATTTTGACAAGGTCAGCAAATTTTTGTGGGACAACGGCCGGGCCAGCGTCAGTTTCAATGGCGGCAAGCAATTCAAGCTGCCGAAGTACATGACCGACTACTACACCGACGAAGCGATCAAGGCCATCCGCAACAACAAGAACCGCCCATTTCTGCTCTACCTTGCACACTGGGGCCCGCACACGCCATTACAGGCAAGCCGGCAGGACTACGACGACCTGGCCAATATCCCGGACCACAGCCGACGCGTCTATTCAGCCATGGTACGTGCCGTTGACCGCAGCGTTTCACGGGTGCTGAAAACCTTGCAAGAAGAAGGCCTGGACGACAACACCATCGTCATTTTTGCCAGTGACAACGGCGCGCCGGCATATGTCGGACTGCCCGAAGTGAACCAGCCCTACCGGGGCTGGAAACTCACCATGTTTGAAGGCGGCTTGCGGGTTCCCTATGTGGCCAAGTGGCCCGGGCGCATACCCGCTGGCAGCCGCTACGCAGCGCCGATTTCCAACATTGATGTGCTGCCCACGCTGCTTGCAGCTGCCGGGGCCGCGCTACCCAAAGACCGGGTGATTGACGGGGTGAACCTGCTGCCTTTTATTGCCGGCGCCAAAACCGAGATTCAGCCGCCAAGGGCTTTGTATTGGCGCGATGGGCCGTACCGCGCTGTGCAAGAACAGGGCTGGAAACTCATCGTCTCCGAGCGGCCGAAAAAGAATTGGCTGTTCGACCTGAACCGGGATCCGACCGAGCAAACCAATTTGGCTGAGCGCGATTTGCAGAAGTTGGCGCATTTGCAGAAGCTGCTGCTCAGCCACCATGCCGACATGCCGCCCCCGCTGTGGCCCTCGTTTCTCGAACTGTCCGTTGAAATTGACAAAACAACGAACCAAAAGCAGCTGCCCGATGACGAGCACACCTACTGGAGCAATTGACTGAAAACTCCTTGGGAGTTATCGTCTGGATCGCTGTTGAGAAGCCGTGTTGGAGCAAGGCTGGAAAGCCGCTTCACTGAGCATTGCGCCGCAAGGTCGGCAGGCCCACGCCGCTGGCCTCAAAGCCGCCGTCCACAGCCAGCGTCTGGCCGTTGATGTAACTGGCCGCCGGACTGCACAAAAAGCCCACGCCGTTGGCGATCTCTTCTACGGTTCCGTAGCGGTTAAGCGGAATGGTGTCGTAGTAGTCGCTGCGAATCGCCACTGTGTGCACGAGTTTGGACATCTCGGTGTCTACCGGCCCAGGCGCAATGCAGTTCACTCGAATGCCTGCATTGCCGAGTTCGATCGCCTGCTGCTTGGTCAGGTGGATGATGGCGCCCTTGCTGGTGCCGTAGGCCACCCGCATCGTGCTGGCACGAAGACCCGAAATTGACGCGATATTGACCACGGCTCCACCGCCCGTGCGCAACATCACTGCCACACAGGCCTGGGTGCACAAAAAGGCGCCGTCGAGGTTGGTCCCCATCACATAGCGCCAGTCGGCCCAGGTGGTGTCTTCAATTTTCTTGAAAACCGCAACGCCAGCATTGTTGACCAATGCATCGATGCGACCGAACCGCGCCACGACACCCGCCACCGCCGCATCCACCTGCTCGGGTTTTGACACATCGGCCACACAGGTGAGAACCCGCTGCGGGTCAGCCAGCGCGGTGCCGGTCTGGGTCAGCGTGTCTGCATCCTTGTCAAGCAGCGCTACGCAATAACCATGGGCCAGAAACCAACGCCCACAGGCCAGCCCAATGCCCCGAGCGCCTCCGGTGACCAATGCGACAGGTGATTGGGAATCTGTTAGAGCCATGGGATCTCCTTGGTTGTTCGCTTGATTTTTTCAGAGCAATTTTTACTTTCCACCGAGATTGTCCATGAGGCGCACCTGCTGTGCTGCTTGGATGCAGGCTTCGCGGCTGAAAGACGCCAGCGCCATACTGGCGAATTTGGCCGCCTACAAGGCTTGAGCCCGAACCCAGGGTTTTCCCGGGGGTTGCGGGCTTTGGAGGCGTGCGATAGTTGTCTGTATACAAACTAACAATCTGTTTTCAGCAGACACGCCCATGAACATACTCGTTTTCGCGGCTTTGACTTTTGCCGGGCAGGACTGCCCGTGGCGCACCGGGGAGGCGCCAACATGAGGCCATCGCCGGTATCCTGCACCATCGACCTGGGGGCGCCTGGCAAGCACATCGGGCATCTGGCCATACCCAAAATCACCAACACGGCGGGCTGGGCCAGCACCTTTATTCATATTGCCTCAGTTGCCAATGGCACAGGGCCCACGGTGCTGGTGCTGGCAGGCAACCACGGCGACGAGTATGAGGGGCAGATGGCGGCCATGCGCCTGCTGCAGGAGCTTGCGCCAGACCAAGTTACCGGCAGGGTGATTGTGGTGCCGGTGCTGTCACCCACCGCGTCAAAAGCCAACACCCGTAACTGGCCCTCGGGGGCCAATTTCAACCGCTCATTCCCCGGCCGACCGGATGGCCCGCCGCATGAGCAATTGGCCGACTTTCTGACCCGGGTACTGTTCCCCATGGCTGACGTGGTGATTGATATGCATTCGGGCGGGCGCAGCGCCTGGTTTTTGCCCTGCTCGCACATGCATGTGGTCAATGACCCGGTGCAGCGCAAAGCCATGCTCGAAGGTATGGAGGCCTGGTGCAGCGACTGGCACTACCTGTACATCGATATCAACGGCCACGGCCTGTTGCCAGTAGAGGCCGAGAACCAGGGCAAGCTGGTGATTACCACAGAGCTAGGCGGAGGCGGCCGCACCCCCGCACCTATTCACCGGCTGGCCTGGAACGGCCTTAACAATGTGCTGCGCCATGTTGGGGTGCTCAAAGGCCAGGTGCAAACCCGGGCTTCAATGGGCCTGCCTCCCGCGGTGATCATCGATGGCCGTGATCCGGGCAACATTGTGGTCGCTCCTGAGGACGGCATGTTTGAGGCGATGCTGGAGCCGGGCGATCCGGTAATGGCTGGCGAGCCGGTTGGGCGCTTGTGGTTCATGGACAGCCCAAAGCGACCTGCCGAACTGTTGCGCTCGCCGGTTAGCGGCATCGTGGTGGTCACCAAGGCGATTCCGATCACCGAGCAGGGCGATTGTGTTTTTGTGGTCGGAACACCCATTGACCGGGCGGCCTTGCTCTGAGACCCGAGTTGCTGGCGCCAAAGTGCCAGCCCCATTGCCGGCCCGATGGCACCTGGCCCATCCTGCGAGCAGCCCTCAATAACCGGCTTTGGCCCCTGGCCTTTTTTTGGTGAAAAGGCCGGCGCTACGGCTACCCTGGCGTGCGAAACGCTCGCGGCGCGCAACTTTGGGATCCACCTTGAGCGGGCGGTAAATCTCCACCCGATCTTGGTGGCTCAGGCGCTGGTCCAGCGCCACTTTGCGGCCCCATATACCCACCGTCAGACCAGTTGGCTCGAGCCCGTAGCTGCCAGCTAACAGGCCGCTGGCCTGAACGGCCTGCCACACCGTGCTACCGATGGGGAGTTGCAGTGGCAGGTCCAACACCTCGCGCGCTCTGGGCGAGTAGACCAGCGTGATGTCGATCAGGCCCTCACTCGCCATACACCTGAGCCGCCCGCTTGACGAAGGCGTCTACCAAGCTATTGGCAATTTTGTCGAATACCGGCCCGATCAAGCGCCCCAGCGTGATGTTGTCAAAACCGTAATTCAGGGTCAAGGAGACCCGGCAAGCCCGTTGCGAGCCATCGCCCACGGGCAAAAAATCCCACACACCATCAAGCTTGGAGAACGGCCCCTTCACCAGACCAATGGTCACCTGGCGGCCAGGATCATGCTGATTGCGGGTGGTGAAGGTCTGCCGAATGCCACCAAACGACAGGCCAAGCTCGGCTGTCATGCCATCGAGCTGGGTGCCCAGCACCCGGGCCCGGTCGCACCAAGGCAGGAACTTGGGGTAAGACTCGACATCGGTCACCAATGCATACATTTCGGGTGGGCTGTACCAGAGCAAAACTGACTTGGCGACGGTTTTCATAGAATCGGAGGCGGGATTGTGACAGGCCTTGTTGGCATCTGGCACAAACCCACCTACCCCCCATGGCCAAAAAACCCGACTCCACCGCCCGCATTGCCGACAATAAAAAAGCGGCCTACAACTATTTCTTTGAAGAGCGCTTTGAGGCCGGTTTGGTGCTAGAGGGCTGGGAGGTGAAATCCCTGCGCGAAGGCAAGGTGCAACTGACCGACGGCTATGTGGTGATTCGCAACGGCGAGCTGTTTGTGATTGGCTTGCAGATCAATCCGCTCAACACCGCTTCCACCCACATCAGCCCGGACAAGATCCGAACCAAAAAACTGCTGATGCACAAAGAGGAAATCAAGCGGCTGATCGGCAAGGTAGAACAAAAAGGCTACACCCTGGTGCCGCTCAATTTGCACTGGAAAGCGGGCAAGATCAAATGCGATATCGCACTGGCCAAGGGCAAGGCCGAGCATGACAAACGCGACACCATCAAAGACCGCGAGGGCAAACGCGAGGTCGAGCGAGCCATGAAGGGGCGCAACCGCTGACGGTGCTGCGGCCTCAGCCCAGCCCGCGCAGCGGGTGCGCGGTGGGTGGCCAGGGACTGACAAAGAAAGGTGCGACCATCTCGGGCGTGACATCTTCAATACGGGCCGGCTGCCAGCGGGCTTGGTGGTCTTTGTCGATGGCCATGGCCCGAATGCCTTCCACCGTTTCGCTGCTGGCGCCAGAGCGTGCCAGATGGCGGGTGAAAAAACAGTGTCGGACCAGGTCCCGCTCCATGCGCAAATCCTCGACCAGGCTCAAGCCACGGGCACGCCTGATCTGCTCCAGCGCCACATGCAGCATCAAGGGCGATCGCAGGCGCAGGCTGATTGCGGTTTGGCTGGCCCATGCGCTCGAGTCAGCCTCCAGAGCAACCATGATGGCAGCCAGTGATTCGAGCGAGAAATAGGCGTCTACAGCCTCGAGTGGCAGGGTGTTGTCCGCTGGCACTGCCAGCTCGTGTGCGGCCAACCAGGTCGCCAAGGCCTGTGGCGCCGACCAATCCAGGTCAGCCAGTGCGGCCCAAGCGGCCGGCAATGCTTGGGACGGAAAATAATTGTCTGCCAGACCCAGCGCCACCGCCGGGCCCGCGCCCAGCACCTGCCCAGTCAGTGCCAACCACTCCCCTGCGGCACCCCTCAAACGGCTGAGAAAATAGCCGCCACCCACATCGGGAAACAGGCCGATGTAGGTCTCAGGCATACCCAGCTTACTGCCCTGTGTGACGATGCGCATGCTCGCACCTTGGCTGATGCCCATGCCGCCCCCCATCACGATGCCATCCATAAACGCCAGGTAAGGCTTGGGGTAGGCATGAATCAGGTGGTTGAGGGCGTACTCCTCAGTAAAAAATTCCTCCAAAACAGGGTCGCCAGCCAGCGCCGCCTGGTGAAAAAACCGGATGTCGCCACCGGCGCAAAACATGCCAAACGGACCCTCGCGCCCCATCCCGCGGATGGCCACAGCGGCGATGTTCGGGTCATCGCGCCAGCGCAGCAGCGCGGCCGTCAGTGCGCGGATCATCGGCAGCGTCAGGGCGTTGAGAGCCTTGGGTCGGTTCAGCGTTAAAAACCCCACCCGGCCCTGTATCTCGGCAATGATTTCCGGACAATTCCACATACAAAACCCCTTGCATTTTCCAAACTCGCGGATTGTGCCTCGCAGGCATGCGCATGGGCCCGAGGCATCCGATAATTTACCCATGGCCACCCCGCTTTTATCCATGCCAGGCCCGCCGGGCAGCACAACTGCAGCGCCACGTTTTGGATTTTTGCTGATGCCCAATTTTTCATTGATTGCACTCAGTTCTGCAGTCGATCCGCTTCGCTTGGCCAACCAGGTGCTGGGCCGTCGGGTGTTTGACTATGTGACCATTGGTCTGCGGGCCGAGCCCGTGCTGTCAAGCGACGGTATTCGGCTGCTGCCAGATCAGGCCTTGGGCGATTCAAATCAATTTGACACGGTCTTTGTGATTGGTCCCAACCCAATTCCAAAAACCGGTTTTGGCGAGATCTCGCGCTGGCTACGGCGGCTCTCAGCGCAGGGCATTGCGTTAGGTGGCATCGAGCTCGACTGTCGGTGCTGCGCACCAGCCGACGGGTAGACGAGATCGCCAGTGCTTGCGGCTTCGCGTCGGCTGCGCATTTCATTGACAGGTACCGAACCGCTTTTGGCAACAGCCCCCAGGCCGAAAGAAAAGCTTTGTTGGGAGCCCGTCAGTAG
>CAMATS010000133.1 GCA_945861195.1 Rhodoferax sp. OV413 | reverse complement strand
GGCAGAAGGGACGGGTTTGCAATCATGGGTTAAAGGCTTTCAGTTGCACTTGCGCTTGGACAGCTCGGTTGAATCAAACCAGCCAGAAAATCAGGCTCGAAGTATCTACCAATGTAGTCGGCCAGGCCATCAAACACCGCATCAAGCGTAGGCAGGGCCTGGGTGCCGCCTGGGTCAAACAGGGCCTGCAGCGCGGCGGGGTCTTCAAACAGGCCGTGCAAATACAGCCCCAGCACGTTACCGGCCGGGTTTTGCCAGGCCAGCCCGTCGGGCATGGCCGGCTGGGCCAGCTCACTGGCCTGGGCCAGGCCCGCCTGCTGCGTGTGGCCGTGGTGGATTTCGTAGCCGCTCACCGTCACGCCACTCAGGCCGGCCCAGAGGCCCCGTACCGGCCCAAACCTGGCCTGCGTGTGGCGCACTGTCTTATCCACCTCAAACACGGTCACCAGCGTCAGCAGGCCCAAGCCCGGCGCATTGCCGTCGATACCGTGTGGGTCGATCAGTGCCTCGCCAAGCATTTGCAAGCCGCCGCAAATGCCCAGCACCGCCCCGCCCTGCCCAGCAAACGCCGCGACTGACGCCGCCAGCCCCTGTGCCCGCAGCCAGGCCAGGTCACCGCTGGTGTGCTTGGAGCCGGGCAGCACAATCCAGTCGCGCCCCGGCACCAGGCCAGCCAACTCAACCGGGCTGCGCACCCACAGCAGACGCACCCCGGGGATGTTTTTGAGCGGCTGAAATTCATCCAAATTGCTGATGCGTGGATAGGCGATGACCGCAATGGTCTGAAAAAGCGGACGCGCAGCGACAAGCGTGGGGGCGACGGCCACGACCGGCGCCGGGCCGCCCCAAGCCGGTCGAGCCCCCTCGGGGGGCAGCGCAGCAGACGAAGTGCCGAGCGTGGGGGCAACGGAATCCACCGCCGGGCCGCCCCAAGGTGGATTAGCCCCCTCGGGGGGCAGCGAAGGACACGCAGTGCCGAGCGTGGGGGCAACACCCACCCCGCCGCTACTCGTAGCCAAAGCTACGCACCCGCGCTTCGTCGTCGGCCCAGCCAGAGCGCACCTTGACCCACAGTTCGATGAACACCTTGGCATCCAGCAGCTTCTCCAGCTCGACCCGGGTTTCGGTGCCGATGCGCTTGATGCGCTCGCCCTTGTCGCCAATCACCATGGCTTTGTGGGTATCACGCTCAACCACAATGGTGGCGGCAATCCGGACCAGGCGCTTTTGCTTACCGCGGCCGGCTTCTTCGCCAAATTGATCGATCACCACTGTGGAGGTGTAGGGCAGTTCATCACCAGTCAAACGAAACAGTTTCTCACGCACGGTTTCGCTGGCAAGAAACTTCTCGCTGCGGTCGGTCAATTCGTCTTCAGCGTACCACCAGGCTTGCTCCGGTAAAAACCGCTCGCACAGCAGCAGCAGGCGATCGATGTCTTTGCTGTTTTTGGCCGACATCGGCACAAATTCAGTGAAGGCATGACGCTGCTGCATCTCTTGCAACCACGGCGCGATGTCTGCGCGGCGGTGAATTTGATCAAATTTGTTGGCTACCAGCAGCGTCGGGATATTCTGGCTGAGCAGGCCTAGCACCCGCGCATCTGCCTGATTGAACTGGCCGGCCTCCACCACAAACAAAATCAGATCCACATCTGCGACGGCGCCCAACACGGTTTTGTTGAGCGCGCGGTTGAGGGCATTGTTGTGCCGGGTCTGAAAACCCGGTGTGTCGACAAAGACAAACTGTGTCGCACCCTGGGTTCGCATGCCGGTGATCCGGTGCCGAGTGGTTTGCGCCTTGCGCGAGGTGATGCTGATTTTTTGTCCAACCAGAGCGTTGAGCAGGGTCGACTTGCCAACATTGGGCTTGCCCACAATGGCAATCAAGCCGCAGCGCTGGCCAATCGCACCCTCGCCAGGGGCAGGCGCAGGGCGCAGGCCCTTGAGCATGCTGGTCAGTGCAATCTCGGGGTCTGGCGAGTCCTCAGTGTCCTTCAGACTGTGGGGTTGCGCGACTGTTTTTTGGACACTCATGCAGTGCCCCGAACTTTGAGGGTTTGCAGCATGGCCGCCGCGGCGGCCTGTTCGCCGGCCCGGCGGGAGCCACCAATGCCACGTTCGGCCAAGCCCAACTCGGTGATTTCACATTCAACATCAAAGGTTTGCTTGTGGGCCATACCCAGCGTGCCGACCACCCGGTACAGGGGCAGCCTCATTTTGCGCCCCTGCAGCCACTCCTGCAGTTCGGTCTTAGCATCTTTCCCGATTGCATCCATGTGCGGGTTGATCTCAACTGCCTTGAAAAGTCGGTGCACCAGCGCCTGCGCGGCGGCAAATCCGCCGTCCACGTGCACCGCGCCAATCACGGCTTCCAGCGCATCGGCCAGTATGGAGGGACGCTTTTGGCCGCCGGAGCGGATTTCGCCCTCGCCCACGTTGATCAGGTCTGCCAGCCCCATTTCAAGGGCCAGTTGGTGCAAGGTGTCCTGCTTGACCAGATTGGCCCGCACCCGCGACAAATCGCCCTCAGGCAGGGACTCCAGCCGCTCAAACAGCAAATCAGAGACCGCCAGATTGAGGACGGAATCACCGAGAAACTCCAGACGCTCGTTGTGATCGGCAGAAAAACTGCGATGGGTCAGGGCACGCTTGAGCAGTTCAGGCCGGCTGAACATGTGCTGCAACCGGCTCTGCAGTGCCAGCAGGCGCTCGGTCATTTGGCGCTAACTGCCCGTCCAGCAAAGACAGGGGCGGCGAACCTTCTCAATTGAAGGGTCCGATGCGCTTGAGGCTGCTGAAATTCATCCATACAAAAAAAGCCCGGCCGACAATATTTTTGTCCGGCACAAACCCCCAGTAGCGAGAATCCATCGAGTTGTCGCGGTTGTCACCCATCATGAAGTAGTGCCCGGGTGGCACTTTGCAAACCACGCCTTCAACGCTGTAGCGGCAATTCTCCTTGAACGCGAACTCGTCGGCCCCCGGCACAAAGGAGGGCCTGTCGTCGTCGTTGAGCACGCGGTGCCGGCGCTCGCCAAAAGACTCTTCAAACTGCTTGTGATAACGCATCACGTCTTCGTCAAAAAAATCAGGCACCGCAGTGGTCGAGACTGGCTGCCCATTGATGGTCAGGCGCTTGTTCAGGTAGGCCAGTTCGTCCCCGGGCACACCGACCACGCGCTTGATGTAGTCCAGGCTGGGCTTGGGCGGGTAGCGAAACACCATCACATCACCACGCTCGGGCTTGCTGCCTTCGCTCACCTTGACATTGAGCACCGGCAGGCGCAAGCCGTAGTGGAATTTGTTCACCAGTATCAAGTCGCCGATCAGCAGGGTCGGGATCATGGAGCCGGAGGGTATCTTGAAGGGCTCAAACAAAAAAGAGCGCAACAGGAACACCGCCAGAATCACCGGGAACAGGCCGGCAGTCCAATCGAGCCACCAGGGTTGCGCCAGCACAGTGGCCCGGGCCTGGGCGCTGCTGTCATCAATTTGGGCGATGCCGAGCTTGACGAGCTCCTGGCGCCGTTGCAGCGACTGGGCCTCCAGCAAAGCTGCTGCTTTGTGGCGCTGTGGCAAAAAATAAAAGCGCTCAGCCAGCCAGTAGGCACCGGTGACGAGCGTAGCAAGAAACAGCAGCAAGGCGAAATTGCCCTCCACCTTGCCCAAATACCAGGACCCGGCATAAGCTAAAAAAGCTGCCAAAACGGCAGCGGTCAGGGCCTGCATTAACCGTCCACCTGCAGGATTGCAAGAAATGCCTCTTGGGGCACCTCAACCGAACCAATTTGCTTCATGCGTTTTTTACCTGCTTTTTGTTTGTCCAGAAGCTTGCGCTTGCGCGAAATATCTCCGCCGTAACACTTGGCGATGACGTTTTTTCGCAAAGCTTTGATTGTCTCACGGGCAATGATGTTCGCCCCGATAGCCGCCTGTATGGCGACGTCGTACATCTGGCGGGAGATGATCTCTCGCATTTTGGCCACCACCGCCCGACCCCGGTACTGCGACTGCGAGCGGTGCACGATGATGGACAGTGCATCTACTTTTTCGCTGTTAAGCAGGATGTCGACCTTCACCACATCGGCGGCCCGGTATTCCTTGAACTCGTAGTCCATCGAGGCATAGCCGCGCGACACCGACTTGAGCTTGTCGAAAAAATCCAGCACGATCTCGGCGAGCGGCATCTCGTAGGTCAGCATCACCTGCCGCCCATGGTAGGACATGTTCAATTGCACACCCCGCTTCTGGTTGGCCAGGGTCATCACCGAGCCCACGTAATCTTGCGGCATGTACAGGTGCACCGTCACGATGGGCTCGCGCACCTCGTCCAGCCGGCCCTGCTCGGGCATCTTGGACGGGTTCTCCACCATGCGCACTTCGCCGTCGGACTGAACCACCTGGTAGACCACGCTGGGGGCAGTGGTGATCAGGTCCTGGTCAAACTCGCGCTCGAGTCGCTCCTGCACGATTTCCATGTGCAGCAGGCCGAGAAAGCCGCAACGAAAACCAAAACCCAGCGCCTGGGACACCTCTGGCTCGTAATGCAGCGAGGCATCATTGAGCTTGAGTTTCTCCAGGCTGTCGCGCAAGCCTTCGTACTGGTTGGCCTCGGTCGGGTAGAGGCCGGCGAAAACCTGCGGCTGGATTTCCTTGAAACCCGGCAAGGCTTCGCTGGCGGTCAGAGCCGCACCGCCAGTGCCGGGCTTGATGAGGGTAACGGTATCGCCGACCTTGGCCGCCTGCAGCTCCCGAATACCAGCAATGATGTAGCCCACTTCACCAGCTTCAAGTGAGGGACGCGCTTCATTGGCCGGCGTGAACACGCCCAGGCTGTCCGCGTTGTAGGTGGCGCCAGTGGCCATGAGCTTGATGCGCTCGCCGCGGGCCAGGCGACCGTCGACCACCCGCACCAGCATGACCACGCCAACATAGCTGTCAAACCAGCTGTCCACGATCATCGCCCTCAGAGGGCCATCAGGCCGGCCTTTAGGCGGCGGGATGCGGGCGATCACCGCCTCAAGAATCTCTTCAATCCCCATGCCAGTCTTGGCCGAACAGGGGATGGCGTCTGCGGCATCAATGCCAATCACGTCTTCGATTTCGAGCCTGGCATTCTCCGGGTCTGCGTTGGGCAAATCCATTTTGTTGAGCACTGGCACCACTTCCACACCCAACTCCAGCGCGGTGTAACAGTTGGCCACTGTTTGCGCTTCAACGCCTTGGCTGGCATCAACCACCAGCAGCGCACCTTCGCAGGCGGACAAGGAACGACTCACCTCATAAGAGAAGTCGACATGGCCCGGGGTGTCTATGAGGTTGAGGTTGTAGGTCTGTCCGTCGAGCGCCTTGTAGCGCAGCGCAGCGGTCTGCGCCTTGATAGTTATCCCGCGCTCTTTCTCGATATCCATCGAGTCAAGAACTTGGGCTTCCATCTCGCGCTCCTGCAGGCCGCCACAGCGTTGGATCAAGCGGTCAGCCAGGGTAGATTTGCCGTGATCTATGTGCGCAATGATGGAAAAATTTCTGATGTGATTCATCAAACGTCTGGTTCAAGTGATTGAATTGAAAGCAAGCTGCGCAGAAAAAAGGGCGCGTCGGATGAGGACGCGCCCTGAACCAACAGTCATTGGCAACTGCGAAAGTTGGAACTTCATTGTAGGCAAAAAGGGCCAATAGAACAGGCCTTGCAAGGATTTGTCTGTGCGTTGTGCCCTTGCCACATAAATATTATTCACAGTTTATTCACAATTTATTAGAGGCTTTTGGGGACAAAGTGTGCGCGAGCTGTGGACTATGTGGCCTGGGCAGGCTTCTTTATCGCATAGTGGATTGCAAAGGTTTCAATATGACTGAAAAATCTATTTAAGTCTCGCCATTCTAACTAAAACAGAAGCATGACCCACTTTAAGTTAGCGTTCGCACACATAAAATTAGTTGCAAAATCTCCCGGGAAAGCTGCCCCGCCCGATTTTTATGCCTCAGGTTTGAACTTGGCAAGCCCAAACCCGGTTTAGGCGCAGGGTCTTGTGCCCGGACCACAACCTTGGCCTATGGATTCAGAAAAACCCGGTATCAAAGCCGCGCTTGCCACGCAAGGGCCGCTGCTAGCGCCCCGGGCGGATGACCGCGTACTGCGCCCATTCACCGCGCCTGAACAACACATTGACTGCCTTGGACTTGTCAATTTTCGCCACCGCAGCTTCAAATTCTTTGACGGAATTGATCTCAACGTTGGCAATTGCCACCAGCACATCACCCTCTCGCAGGCCGGCACGAGCGGCTGCCTCGACCGCCGCGTCCACGCGCACGCCGCCCTTGAGTTTGAGTTCTTTTTTCTGCGCCTCGGTGAGGTCGCTGACCGACATGCCGAGCGCCTGACCGGTACTCGGAGTCTTGGCCCGCTCCTCGGGTTCATTGGCTTTGCGC
>CAMATS010000132.1 GCA_945861195.1 Rhodoferax sp. OV413 | reverse complement strand
TGGCGGAATCGGAGGGATTCGAACCCTCGATGAGGCTCTACACCCCATACTCCCTTAGCAGGGGAGCACCTTCGGCCACTCGGTCACGATTCCTGGCACGCTGAAATTATCTCACGACAGACAGCCGTTTGGTCAAGCCGGGGGTTGGTCCAGGTCAAAGGCCTTGTGCAGGGCCCGCACGGCGAGCTCCATGTATTTCTCGTCGATCACCACTGAGGTTTTGATTTCCGAGGTGGAGATCATCTGGATATTGATGCCCTCCTCGCTCAAGCATCTGAACATCTTGCTGGCGATGCCGACGTGGCTGCGCATGCCGATGCCGACGATGCTCACCTTGCAAATCTTGGCGTCGCCCACCACCTCTTGCGCGCCCAGGCCAGGCAGCACGCGGGTCTTTAGCAGTTCCATGCTGCGGGCATAGTCAACCCGGTTGACGGTAAAACTGAAGTCAGTCTTGCCGTCTTTGCTGATGTTCTGGATGATGACATCCACCTCGATGTTGGCATCGGCCACGGCGCCCAGAATCTGGTAAGCAATGCCGGGTTTGTCGGGTACGCCCAGCAGCGAGATTTTGGCTTCGTCGCGGTTGAATGCGATGCCGGAAACAATGGCTTGTTCCATGTGTTCGTCGTCCTCAAAAGTGATCAGGGTGCCGGAGCTAGCCTCTTCAACAATATCAATATCCCAGGGGGTAAAGCTGCTCAGCACCCGCATTGGCACCCGGTATTTGCCGGCGAATTCGACCGAGCGGATCTGCAGCACCTTGGAGCCCATCGAGGCCATCTCCAGCATTTCCTCAAAGCTCACGGTGCGCAGCCGCCGCGCCTCGGGCACCACGCGCGGGTCGGTGGTGTAGACGCCATCGACATCGGTGTAGATCAGACACTCAGAGGCTTTCATGGCGGCTGCCACCGCCACCGCCGAGGTGTCGGATCCACCGCGGCCCAATGTGGTGATATTGCCCTGCGCATCCACGCCCTGGAAGCCGGTGACGATCACCACCCGGCCGGCGGCCAGGTCGGCGCGCACCCGGGTGTCGTCGATGGCCTCGATGCGGGCCTTGGTGTAGGCGCTGTCAGTACGGATTGGCACCTGCCAGCCAGCGTAACTAACGGACGAGAGGCCTTCGGCTTGCAAGGCAATAGCCAGCAGTGCGCTGCTAGCCTGCTCGCCCGTGGCGGCCAGCATGTCGAGTTCGCGCCGGTAGCTGTCGTCAGAGCTGGCCGGGGCCAGTTCCTTGGCCAGACCCAGTAGGCGGTTGGTTTCGCCGCTCATGGCAGAGGGCACTACCACCAGCTGGTGGCCGGCACGGGCCCATTTGGCAACGCGTTTGGCAACCTGGCGGATGCGCTCCGTGGAGCCCATCGATGTGCCGCCGTATTTATGAACAATCAAGGCCATCGGCGTGTCATGATGTGGTTGTGGGGAGCGAAATTGGTCAAGAATTGTACCAATGCAATACCTGCCCACGTCGCTCCACCATGCCCCTGCCTACCTTGATTCGGATCTGGTGCGCGCGGGTGGTACAGGCGGCTACCTGCTCGAGCAATTCAGCCAGTTGAGCGCTGCTGGGCGAAACATCGTAGCCGCCGCGCAGCCAGTGGCGCAGTGCATTGGCCTGGCGCTGGCGGCTCAGGCCCTGTAGACCGGCCAACTGCGGCGGCACGCCTGTCTGCGCCAGGTCAAGCTCGGCGAGTTCGAGCAGCAAGCCTTGGGCCTGGGCTGCATGGGCCGCGCTGCGGGCCAGTGTGCTGCGAAATTGGGGGAAAACCGCCTGTAGCACGGGCAGCAGCTCGGCCCGTATACGGTTTCTGGTGTAGCGGGTGTCGGCATTGGTAGGGTCCTCGATCCATCGCGCGCCGCGCTGTGCCAACCAGTCACGCAGGGCTGAGCCAGCCACACCGAGCAGGGGCCGGTGATAGCGCAGGCCGTCACGGCTCCATTGCATCGGCATGGCGCTGAGACCGGGCAGGCCGGCGCCACGGCTTAAGGCTAGCAACAGGGTTTCGGCCTGGTCATCGGCATGTTGCGCAAGCGCTATGTCACAAATCGCTGCGCCGTCGGCGCTGCCATTGCTGCTTTGGGCAAGCCCCGCCAAGGCCTGATAACGGGCCCGCCGAGCAGCGTCTTCCGGGCTGTCGCCAAGCGCAGGGCGAGCATCAACCCGACGCACATGCAGGGGCAGGTTCAGACCAGCGCAAACGCCTTGGCAGTGTTGCTCAAATTCATCAGCTGCGGCTTGCAGCCCGTGGTGCACATGGAAGGCGTGCACCTGGCCGGGCCACTTGTCGGCACAGGCAAGCAGTAGCGCGGTTGAATCAGCACCGCCACTGTAGGCCACAGCAAGAGGCAGCGCTGGGGAAAAAAGGCGCAGTGCCTCAGGCAACTGGCTGTTCATGCCGGGCCCCTGGGGCCTTCAGCGTGCGGCCATCCGCGTGTCGGTGAAGCGGCCATAGCTTTGCAGCCGCTCATAACGACGGTTTAACAACTCCTGCCCCTTGAGGTCACTGACCTGTCGCAGGGCTTCGGTGAGCGCACGCTTAAGGAAAGCGGCCATTTGCTTGTGGTCACGGTGGGCACCGCCAACCGGTTCATTGACAATTTTGTCGACTACGCCCAGCGCCTTGAGACGGTGCGCGGTCAGGCCTAGCGCCTCGGCAGCCTCTTGTGCTTTGTCGGCAGTTTTCCACAAAATGGAGGCGCAGCCCTCCGGGCTGATGACGGAGTAAATTGAATATTGCAGCATCAGCACCTGGTCAGCGACAGACAAAGCCAGGGCGCCGCCCGAGCCGCCCTCGCCGATGATGGTGGTGATGATGGGCACCTCTAACTGCGCCATCTCATAGATATTTCTACCAATGGCCTCTGACTGACCACGCTCTTCGGCATCAATGCCGGGGTAGGCGCCCGGGGTGTCGACAAAGGTGAACACCGGCAGGCGAAATTTTTCAGCGGTCTTCATCAAACGCAAGGCTTTGCGGTAGCCCTCGGGTTTGCTCATACCGAAATTGCGCAACCCGCGCTCTTTGGTGTCGCGCCCTTTTTGCTGGCCAAGCACCATGCAGGCCGTGCCATTGAAACGGGCCAGGCCGCCAACAATGCTTTGGTCATCAGCAAAATGCCGGTCGCCATGCATCTCGACAAAATGGGTGAATATCTCGCCCAAGTAATCAAGCGTGTAGGGGCGTTCTGCATGGCGGGCAATTTTGGTGATCTGCCAGGGCGTGAGCTGGCTGTAGACGTCTTTGGTGAGTTGCAGGCTTTTCTTGGCCAGTTGATCGATCTCGCTCGAGATGTCTACCGCTGATTCGGTCTGCACATAGCGCAGCTCATCAATTTTGTTTTCAAGCTCAGCGATTGACTGCTCAAAATCGAGAAATATTTTCTTGGCCATCAGCGCTCCTGTGCGTTGTGCTTCAAGCCGGTTCAGTAGTTGACCGGCAGGGGGTCTAGCGAGCGCCAAATATACCAAGTTGCCACGCTGCAGTAGGGTGCCCAGGCAACAGCCACCTCGCGTGCGTCGCTGCGGCTGACGGCTTCACCAGAAAAATAACACTTGCTGATGCCATTGATCAGGCCCACATCATCCAGCGGCAAAACATTGGGCCGCATCAGGTGAAAAATAAGGAACATCTCGGCGGTCCAGCGTCCAATGCCGCGGATGGCGACCAACTCGGCAATGATGGTCTCATCGTCCATGGCACCCCAGTCTTTCACGCGCAGCAATCGGTTGTCGAAGTGCAGGGACAGATCAACCAGGTATTCGACCTTGCGAGCGCTCAGGCCTGCGGCACGCATATCGTCTACCTTGAGCTTGAGCACATTCGCCGCCGTCATGCGCAGCGGCAGCAGGGCGAAACGGTCCCAGACGGTCTGCGCCGCCTTCACCGAGATTTGCTGGCCCACAATGCTGCGCGCCAGCGTGATGAAAGCATCGCCGCGTGTCTCAAGACAGGCGGTGCCAAATTTTGGAATCAGGCTTTTCATCACCCGGTCTTGCGCCATCAGGTGACCGCAAGCATCGTCCCAGTAGGCTGGGGTGAGCAATTTGACCGCTGTTTTTGTGTTGGCGCTCATCGGGTTCAGTCAAGGCTCAAGGCTGGGCAATCAAGGTTTGTTGACATGATAAACCTTAGGCTGCGGCGGCCTGCCAGGTGGTGCCAGCAGCTCCGTCTTTGAGCGTGATGCCCTGCGCCAAAAGCTGCTGACGAATCAGATCAGCCTGAGCGTAATCGCGCTGCGACTTGGCCAAAGTCCGTTGCGCGATCAGCGCCTCAATGGCCAGCGCATCAAGCCTGGCGCCCGCTTGTAAAAAGGCTTCCGGCTCGGCCTGCAGCAGGCCCAGGCAAGCACCCAGTGCACGCAGCAAACCAGCCAATGCCGCAGATCGGGTTTTATTGACTTCAGTGGCGAGCTCAAACAGCACCGCTACCGCTTCGGGGGTGCCAAAGTCTTCGTCCATGGCGGCTTTGAATGCCTTGGCATGGACCTGCTCCCAGTCAATTTCACTGCTTGGTGAAGGCGGCACCAATGCCAAAGCGGTGTACAAGCGCCGCAGGGCGCTGCGTGCGTCTTCGAGGTGGGCATCGCTGTAATTGAGGGCGCTGCGATAGTGGGCGCGGACGATGAAAAAGCGGGTGGTTTCAGCATCGAAGCGGGCCAGGATCTCGCGGATGGTGAAAAAATTGCCCAGGCTTTTTGACATTTTTTCGTGATCGCGGGTGACGAAGCCGTTGTGCATCCAGATGCTCGCCAGGGCTTGCCCACTGGCCCCTTCACTTTGCGCAATCTCGTTCTCGTGGTGGGGAAACTGCAAGTCAGCACCGCCGCCATGAATATCAACCGAATCGCCCAGCAAGCCGGCGCACATGGCCGAACACTCTATATGCCAACCCGGACGGCCCGGGCCCCACAGGCTGTCCCACTGCACTTCTTGCGGCTCCTGCGGCTTGGCTGCCTTCCACAGCACAAAATCCAGCGGGTCATCCTTGCTCTCGGCCACCGCCACCCGTTCACCGGCGCGCAAGTCATCAAGCGACTTGCCACTCAGGCGACCGTAAGACGGAAATTTGCGCACAGCGTAGTTGACGTCGCCGTCGGAGCCCGGGTAGGCCAGGCCCTTGTCCACCAACTGCCCTATGAGCGCGAGCATTTGCGGCACGTAGTCAGTGGCGCGGGGCTCGTGGTCAGGGCGCTGTATGCCAAGGGCATCGGCATCCTGGTGCAAGGCCTCGATCATGCGGTCGGTCAGGGCCCGAATGGTCTCACCGTTTTCGACGGCGCGGCGGATGATCTTGTCGTCAATGTCGGTGATGTTTCGCACATAGCTCACCCGCAGGCCACTGGCTTTGAGCCAGCGCTGCACCACATCAAAGGCCACCATGGAACGGGCATGGCCGAGGTGGCAAAGGTCATACACCGTCATGCCACACACATACATGCGCACATGGCCGGGCTCGATCGGCAGCAGCGGCATCATGGCACGCGACAGGGTGCTGTAAATTCGAAGGCTCATGGATCAATCAAGGGGGCTAGAGGCACGCGAGACGAACCCCGTAGGGCCCAAAACACAAGCGCTTCTGAGGCAATGGCTGCTGGCGTTGGGGGCACTTGGCTCTCGGTGCTGGGCTACAATAAAACTCAGTATATAACGCGCTTGCTGCTGCAAACGCCTCAAATTTTTGAGCTACAAAAAAAGCCACCCCCCGACCATGAAGCACGCCGCAAAGCAGTTCAGACAATTGGTTGCCCTGTTGCTGCTCGCCACAATGGGCCTCGCAAATTCCGTGCGTGCTGACGACTACGCAGACGCCCTGCAACTCATGCGCGCTGGCAAGCTGGCAGAGGCACAGGCCAAGGCTGACGCCTTTTTATCCAGCAAGCCGCGCGATCCGCAAATGCGCTTCATCAAAGGCGTGATTCAACGCGACACCGGCCGGCTCAATGAAGCAATCAGCACCTTCACTAAATTGACCGAAGATCATCCCGAGTTGCCCGAGCCCTACAACAACCTGGCGGTTCTCTACGCCGGGCAAAGCCAATTTGACAAGGCGCGCGTGGCGCTGGAAATGGCCATACGCACCAGCCCGAGTTATGCCACTGCCCATGAAAACCTGGGCGATGTGTACGCCAAGCTAGCCAGCCAAGCCTACAACAAGGCACTGCAACTCGATGGCAGCAATGCAGGTGTACCGCCCAAGCTTGCCCTGATTCGTGAGTTGTTCGCGCCAAACGTCAAACCCACGGCGGTAGTGGCGGCGCCAGCAGCAAAGCCAGCCCCAGTCACAGCCCCGGGTCCGCTCCCAGCCCAAAGCGCCAGCCCCGCACCCGGCACTGCTGCAGGCCCAGGCCCGCTTCTAACGGCCGGCCAGGAAGCAAGCGCCAAAGAAGTCGAGGCGGCCGTACTGGCCTGGGCCGAGGCCTGGTCCA
>CAMATS010000131.1 GCA_945861195.1 Rhodoferax sp. OV413 | reverse complement strand
CAAAAACGCCTGCAAGAAGAGTTCAAGACCCTGTTGGTGCGCACCTATGCTGGCGCCCTGACCCAGATCGTGAATCAGCAAATTGTCATCAAGCCGATGCGCGCCGCGGCAGACGACAAAGAGGTGATTGTGCGCACCGAAGTGCGGGGCCAGGGCGATGCGCTGCAAATCGATTACCGGCTCGAGAAAATCAGCGGCGAGGGGGCTGGCTGGAAGATCTACAACATCAATGTGTTGGGGGTTTGGCTGGTGGAGACCTACCGCAGCCAGTTTGCCCAGGAAATCAATGCCAAGGGCCTGGGAGGCTTGATCACCACCCTGAGCGAGCGCAACAAGGCCAACGCCAAAAAAGGCTGATGGTGTTGGCATTACCGGCGCAACTCACCCTGTCCGAGGCCAGCGCCTGCCTGCGCCAACTGGCCCAAGGCCTGTCCGAGCAATCGACCGAAGTGGCGCTTGACGCGAGCGCGCTGACGCGTTTTGATTCAGCCGCACTCGCTGTGCTGCTCGAGTTGCGCCGGCAAAGCCTGTCCCAAGGCCTGGGGTTTTCGGTTTTGGGCTTGCCAGCGCCCTTGGCCAGCTTGGCCGCCCTGTACGGCGTCTCTGATCTGCTTGGCCAGGCCAGCGCGGCCAAACGTTAAACTACGCGGCTCCTATGCCCGCGATCTCGTTTCAGTCGGTCTCCAAAAGTTACCCCTCACCGCGCGGCCCCAAGGGCAGTAATTTTCTTGCGCTCGATCAGGTTAGCCTGGACATCTTGGAGGGCGAGTTTTTTGGACTGCTAGGCCCCAATGGTGCGGGCAAGACCACCCTGATCTCCATACTCGCCGGCCTCACCCGCGCCACTGCCGGGCGGGTCGAGGTGCTGGGCAGCGATGTCCAGGCCGACTATGCCCAGGCCCGGCGCAAGCTCGGCGTGGTGCCGCAAGAGCTGGTGTTCGACCCGTTTTTCAATGTGCGCGAGGCGCTGCGCTTTCAGTCGGGCTACTTTGGCATCCGCCACAACGATGCATGGATTGACGAGCTGCTCGACAGCCTGGGCCTGGCCGACAAGGCCAACGCCAACATGCGCCAGCTCTCGGGCGGCATGAAGCGCCGCATGCTGGTGGCCCAAGCGCTGGTGCACAAGCCGCCGGTGATCGTACTCGATGAGCCCACTGCGGGTGTGGATGTGGAGTTGCGCCAGAACTTGTGGCAGTTCATCGCACGGCTCAACAAGCAGGGCCACACCGTGCTGCTGACCACCCATTACCTTGAAGAGGCTGAAGCCCTGTGCGGCCGCATCGCCATGCTCAAGGCCGGCCGTGTGATCGCGCTCGACCGTACCAGCGAGCTGCTCAAGGCTGCCTCGGGCAATGTGCTGCGGTTCAAGATCGATGGCGAATTGCCGCCGGCACTGGCCCAACGCGCCCGCATCACCGGGCGCATCGTGCAGTTTCCGGCCCATGATGCCCTTGACATCGAAACCTACCTCGCTGCAGTACGCCAGGCCGGGCTGCTGGCGCAGGACATCGAGGTGCGTAAGGCCGACCTTGAAGACGTTTTTCTGGCGCTCATGGGCCAGCAGCACGAGGGCGGGCCTGCGGCTGCGCCGGCACTATCATGACCGGCTGGCGCGCCCTCTTGTACAAAGAAGTGCTGCGTTTCTGGAAGGTCAGCTTCCAGACCGTGGCCGCCCCGGTGCTCACCGCCGTGATGTACCTGTTGATCTTCGGCCATGTGCTGGAGGACCATGTCAAGGTCTACGACAGCATCAGCTACACCGCCTTTCTGGTGCCCGGGCTGGTGATGATGAGCGTGCTGCAAAATTCATTTTCTAACAGCTCCTCCTCGCTGATCCAGAGCAAGATCATGGGCAACCTGGTGTTTTTGCTGCTCACGCCGCTGTCGCACTGGAGCTGGTTTTTTGCCTATGTTGGCTCCTCGGTGGCGCGTGGTCTGTTGGTCGGCGCTAGCGTATTTCTGGTCACTGCCTGGTTTGCCGCACCTGGCGTGGTGGCGCCGCTGTGGATCGTGGTGTTTGCGCTGCTGGGCGCTGCGCTGCTCGGCACGCTGGGGCTGATTGCCGGCCTGTGGGCCGAAAAATTTGACCAGCTCGCCGCCTTTCAGAACTTTGTCATCATGCCCATGACCTTTCTCAGCGGCGTGTTTTACTCCATCCACTCGCTGCCTGCGTTCTGGCAGGGCTTGAGTCATCTGAATCCCTTTTTCTACATGATCGACGGCTTTCGTTACGGCTTTTTTGGCCAGAGCGATGTCTCGCCCTGGCTCAGCCTGGCCATCGTGGCGGTGGCCCTGGTGGCAGCCAGCGCGCTGGCGCTACACCTGCTGCGCATCGGTTACAAAATCCGCAGCTGAACCCCTCCTACCGGACTTACACCCATGACAGCAGACCAACTCAAGACCCTGATCGCCGCCGGCCTGCGCTGCGAGCACCTCGAACTCGAAGGCGACGGCCGCCACTGGTATGCCACCATCGTCTCGCCCGAATTTGAAGGCCAGCGGCCCATCCGCCGCCACCAGAAGGTATATGCCACACTGGGCGCCAAGATGCACACCGACGAGGTGCATGCCCTGTCGATGAAAACCCTCACGCCGGCCGAATGGGCCGCGCAAACTGCCACCTGAAGCTTTAGACCATGGACAAACTTTTGATTCGAGGCGGGCGCAGCCTACAGGGCGAGGTAGACATCGCCGGTGCAAAAAACGCCGCCCTACCCGAGCTGTGCGCCTGCCTGCTGACCGCCGAGCCCGTCACCCTGCGCAATGTACCGCGCCTGCAGGACGTGGCCACCATGCTCAAACTCATCCGCAACATGGGGGTGCAGGCCGAGCGGGGTGAGGACGGCCTGCTGCGGGTCAACGCTGGGGCTCTGCACAACCCTGAGGCCCCTTATGAAATGGTTAAAACCATGCGAGCCTCCGTGCTTGCACTGGGTCCCTTGTTGGCGCGTTTCGGCCATGCCAAAGTGTCTTTGCCGGGCGGCTGCGCCATTGGCTCGCGGCCGGTAGACCAGCACATCAAAGGCCTCACCGCCATGGGCGCCGAGATCGCGATCGAGCAGGGCTATATGGTGGCTCGTTTGCAACCCGGGCGCTCCAAGCTGCGTGGCGCGCGCATTGCCACCGACATGGTCACCGTCACCGGCACCGAAAACTTTCTGATGGCCGCCTGCCTGGCCGAGGGCGAGACGGTGCTTGAAAACGCCGCCCAGGAGCCCGAGATTCCAGACCTCGCAGAGATGCTGATTGCCATGGGCGCCCGCATTGAGGGGCACGGCAGCAGCCGCATCCGCATCCAGGGGGTCGAGCAGCTCCACGGAGCCAGCCACCAGGTGGTGGCAGACCGAATTGAGACCGGTACCTTTTTATGCGCGGTGGCCGCCACCGGTGGCGATGTGCTGTTGCGCAATGGTCGTGCGGAGCACCTCGTGGCGGTGATTGACAAGCTGCGCGATGCTGGCGCGCAGGTCACCGCCGTGGCGGGTGGCATCCGGGTGCAGGCCGCCGGCCGCTTGCGTGCGCAGAGTTTTCGCACCACCGAATACCCGGGTTTCCCCACCGACATGCAGGCCCAGTTCATGGCGCTGAACTGCGTCTCGGTGGGTACAGCCAAGGTCACCGAGACGATCTTCGAGAACCGCTACATGCATGTCAACGAACTGGTGCGCCTGGGTGCCAACATCCAGATCGATGGCAAGTTGGCGCTGGTGGCGGGCGTGCCCAAGCTCTCTGGCGCCACCGTGATGGCCACCGATTTACGCGCCTCGGCCAGCTTGGTGATTGCCGGCCTGGTGGCCCAGGGCGAGACCCTGGTCGACCGCATCTACCACCTCGACCGTGGCTATGACCAGATGGAGGCCAAGTTGCGCGCCCTGGGCGCCGACATCGAGCGCATCAAATGATCACCTTAGCCCTGTCCAAGGGCCGTATTTTTGAGGAAACCCTGCCGCTGCTGCGCGCCGCTGGCATCGAGGTGCTGGACGACCCTGACACCTCGCGCAAGCTGATTCTCGACACCAGCCAGCCCGGTGTGCGGGTGCTGGTGGTACGCGCCTCCGATGTGCCCACCTATGTGCAACAGGGCGGGGCTGACCTGGGCATCACCGGCCGCGACACCCTGATTGAACACCTGGCCCAGTGGGGCGGCAGTGTTGGCGCAGCAGGCCTGTACCAGCCGCTGGACCTGGGCATCTCCCGCTGCCGCATCAGTGTGGCGGTGCGGGCTGACTTTGACTACGCCTTTGCGGTGCGCCAGGGCGCGCGCCTGCGCGTGGCCACCAAATACCTGGCCATCGCGCGCGAGTTTTTTGCCGCCAAGGGGGTGCATGCAGACCTCATCAAGCTCTACGGCAGCATGGAGCTCGCACCGTTGGTGGGCCTGTCGGATGCCATTGTCGACCTGGTCTCCACCGGCAACACCCTGCGCGCCAACCAACTGGTGGAGGTAGAGCACATCATGGACATCAGCGCCCGCCTGGTCGTCAACCAGGCTTCGCTCAAGCTCAAACAGGCGCCTATGCGGGCCATCATCGACGCCTTTGCCAGCGCGGTCGCGGCCTGAGCCGCTGCGCCAATTGCCATGAACTTGGTGGCCACGCCCCTCTACCTGTCAACGATTGACGCCGGTTTTGAGGCACAGTTCCAGGCGCGGCTGCACTGGTCGGCGCAGGCTGATGCTGCCATTGAGCAGCGTGTGGCCGATATCCTGGCCGACGTGCAGCAGCGCGGCGACGCCGCCGTGCTGGACTACACCCGCCGCTTCGACGCCCTGGACGCCAGCAGCCTGGCCGAGCTGAGCGTGACCCCGGCAGAGCTGCAACGCGCCTTTGACGCCATACCCGCCGCCCAGCGCCAGGCGCTCCAAGTCGCCGCGCAGCGGGTGCGGACCTACCACGAGGCGCAAAAGCAGGCCACCGGCCGGAGCTGGCAGTACCGCGATGTCGACGGCACCCTGCTTGGGCAAAAAGTCACGCCGCTAGACCGGGTGGGCATTTATGTGCCAGGTGGCAAGGCAGCCTACCCCTCTTCGGTGCTGATGAACGCCATTCCGGCCCAGGTGGCCGGGGTAGCGGAAATCATCATGGTGGTGCCCACCCCGCAGGGCCAGAAAAACCCGCTGGTGCTGGCGGCCGCCCACCTGGCCGGGGTCAGCCAGGTGTTCACCATCGGCGGGGCCCAGGCCGTGGCAGCGCTGGCCTATGGCACTGCCACCGTCCCCAAGGTGGACAAGATCACCGGCCCGGGCAATGCCTATGTGGCTGCCGCCAAGCGGCGGGTGTTCGGCACCGTGGGCATCGACATGATCGCCGGCCCGAGCGAGATCCTGGTGCTGGCCGACGGCAGCACGCCGCCTGACTGGGTGGCGATGGACCTGTTCTCGCAGGCCGAGCATGACGAGTTGGCGCAAAGCATCCTGCTCTGCCCCGAAGCCGCCTACATCGCCGCGGTGCAGGCCAGCATCGCGCGGCTCTTGCCAGATATGCCGCGCGCCGCCATCATTGCCCGTTCGCTCAATGACCGTGGTGCCCTGATCCTCACCCGCAGCATGGAAGAAGCCTGCGCATTGAGCAACCGCATCGCGCCCGAGCACCTAGAACTCAGCACTCGCGAGCCAGCGCGCTGGGAGCCCTTGCTCAAACACGCCGGCGCCATTTTTTTGGGTGCCTTCAGCAGCGAGAGCCTGGGCGACTACTGCGCCGGGCCCAACCATGTGCTACCCACCAGCGGCACAGCCCGCTTTAGCTCGCCGCTGGGCGTGTACGACTTTCAAAAGCGCAGCAGCCTGATCGAGGTCACCCAGGCCGGCGCCCAGGTGCTCGGCCCCATCGCCGCCGAGCTGGCCTACGGCGAAGGGCTGCAGGCCCATGCGCGGGCGGCTGAGATGCGGCTGGACACGGTACCGGTACTGAGGAGCAAGCCATGAAGGACATGCTGCAGCAGGTTTTTCGTCCGGATGTGCAAGCCATGCACGCCTACGCCATCCAGGATTGCACAGGCATGGTCAAGCTCGACGCCATGGAGAACCCGTACCAGCTGCCGCCCACCCTGCAAGCAGAGTTGGGTCAGCGACTGGGTGCTCTGGCCGTCAACCGCTACCCCGGCGCCCGGATAGACCAGTTGCGTGCGGCGCTAGCCCGTCATGTGGCTTTGCCATCGGGCTGCGCTCTGATGCTGGGCAATGGCTCGGACGAGCTGATCAGCCTGCTGGCGCTGGCCGGCGCCCTGCCTGGGGCCAGCGTGCTGGCGCCGGTACCGGGTTTTGTGATGTATGCCATGAGCGCTCAGTTGCAGGGGCTGGCCTTCCATGGTGTGCCCTTGACGCCTGATTTTGAGCTGGACGAGGCCGCCATGCTGGCCGCCATCGCACAGCACCGGCCCGCCATCACCTACCTGGCCTACCCGAATAACCCGACTGCCAATCTGTGGGACGACGCGGTGATCGAGCGCATCATCCTGGCTGTGCGC
>CAMATS010000130.1 GCA_945861195.1 Rhodoferax sp. OV413 | reverse complement strand
TTGTTACGCCAAACTGTGAATAACCTGCACCACGACGGCACCCTGTGGCAGTGGCGTACCTGGGTCAGCGCTGGGGGCTTTTTGTTTGGCAAGCGCGGCTTGATCAGCTGCATGTTCAAGCCCCTGAGGGCTTACACGCAAGAGGGCTTTCATCCGCGGCAACTCCACAACACCTTGTCGGTCGACTGGCTGAACGCCAACCAGGCCTCCTTTGTTGAAATGGGCAGCCGCGGCACAGCGCCGGCCTGAGCCGCCGCAGTCTGGCTGCCTCGTTGGTCACGGAACAGCAGCTGGCCAAAAAACCGGGCCTGGCGCCTCTACGGAAGGTGCCAGGCCCGGTTTTTGAATGAAAATATGGGCCATGAAACTCAATTACATCGCCAACCGCGCATGCCCCTCCGGCTCTGGGCAAACCATTGCGGTCGTAGACCCCTCTGACGGCCAGATTTTCGACCATATCCAGCGCAGCAATGCGCAAGACATTGACGCAGCAGTGCGCGCCGCCCATGCCGCACTTGACAGCAGTTGGCGTCATTTAAGCGCGGCCGAGCGGGGCCGGCTGATGATGCGCCTGTCACTCAAAATAGGCGAGCACACCGAAGAATTGCGTGAAATTGAACAACGCGACTGCGGCAAGCCGGTTCGTCAGGCCCGCGCCGATGCTCTGGCGCTGGCCCGCTATTTCGAGTTTTATGCTGGGGCTTGCGACAAACTGCACGGCGACACCATCCCCTATCTAGACGGCTACAGCGTGCTGACCTGGCGCGAGCCGCACGGGGTAACCGGCCATATCATTCCCTGGAACTACCCGATGCAGATTTTCGGGCGCAGCGTTGGCGGGGCTTTGGCCGCTGGCAACACCTGTGTCGTGAAACCCGCTGAAGACGCCTGCCTATCCTTGCTGCGCGTGGCCGAACTGGCCACCGAGGTGGGTTTTCCGCCCGGTGTCATCAACATCGTCACCGGCTATGGTCATGAGGTGGGCGACGCGCTGGCGCGCCACCCCGGCATCGACCACATCAGCTTTACCGGCAGCCCTGGCGTTGGCACCCTGATTCAGCAGGCCGCAGCCCTGCGGCATTGCCCGGTCACCTTGGAACTTGGCGGCAAGAGCCCGCAAGTCGTTTTTGCCGATGCTGACCTAGACGCCGCCGTGCCGGCCATCCTCAACGCGCTTGTGCAAAACGCCGGGCAAACCTGCTCTGCTGGCGCACGTCTGTTGGTTGAGCAGGCAATTTACGAGCCGCTGCTGGCCCGCCTTGGCGCCGAGTTTGCAAAGCTGCGGGTCGGGCCGGCCGGCATGGACCTGGATCTGGGCCCCTTGATACGCCGCAGCCAACAGCAGCGGGTGGCGGGCTTTCTGACCGACGCCAGGGCTGCGGGCCTGATGGTGGTGGGCGAGGGTAAGGTGGTCGATACGGCGCCAGAAGGGGGCTTTTATCAGGCACCCCTGTTGTTGCGCGATGTGCCGGTTAGCCACCGATTGGCGCAAGAAGAGGTGTTTGGTCCGGTGCTTTGCGCGCTGCCCTTTGCTGACGAGGCGCAGGCCGTGACACTGGCCAATGCCACCGATTTTGGCCTGGTGGCGGGTGTCTGGACCCGCGATGGGGCACGCCAGTTCCGCTTGGCCAAGCAAATTCGCAGCGGCCAGGTGTTCATCAACAACTACGGTGCCGGCGGTGGCGTGGAGCTTCCTTTTGGCGGGGTTAAATCCAGCGGTTACGGGCGGGAAAAGGGCTTTGAGGCATTGCACGGTTTCACCACCCTCAAAACTGTGGCCATCAGGCACGGCTAAACGGCCGCGCAAGTCATGCCAGAATAAGCGCTGCATCCGACGAGCAAGTCCGTCGGCCCGAGATCCTCCGCAAACCTTATTCAACCCTGATCCAAGTCATGAGCCAACGCGTCAAAAACAAATCCGTCATCGTCACCGGCTCGGGCGGCGGCATTGGCGAAGGCATCGCCAAACGGCTGGCCGAACAGGGCGCGCAGGTGATCGTCAATGACATCGACCCGCTGCGAGCAGAGCAGGTGGCAGCAGCGATCAGGTCGGCCGGCGGGCTAGCCTCTTTTTTTGCTGCCGATGTGACCCGCTCAGACCAAGTTGCTGCACTGGTGGCTGCCGCAGTAGAACGCCATGGACGGCTTGATGTGATGGTGAACAATGCCGGCTGGACCCACCGCAATCGCCCAGCGCTCGAGGTCAGCGAGGATGAGTTCGACAAGTGCTACGCGGTCAACGTGAAGAGCATTTACCTTGCCACCATCCATGCCACACCCGTGTTTCGGGCCCAGGGTGGCGGCAGCTTTATCAACATTGCCTCAACCGCGGGCATACGTCCCCGCCCAGGCCTGACCTGGTACAACGGCTCCAAGGGGGCGGTCATCACCACCTCAAAATCATTGGCGGCTGAGCTTGGGCCTGAGAATATCCGTGTGAACTGCATCAACCCGGTGTTTAACCCCGACACCGGCTTGGCCGCAGAATTTGCCGGAGGCCCACTGACCGAGGAGCGGCGGGAAAAGTTTCGCGCCAGCATACCGCTGGGTCGGTTTTCAACTGCGCTGGATGTCGCAAATGCTGTCCTTTATTTGGCCAGCGACGAGGCCAGTTTTATCAGCGGTGCCTGCCTTGAGGTAGACGGGGCGCGCTGCGTATGAGCGGCCTGCATGGGGCTGCCCCGGACAGCGCCTGTGGCTGAAAGAGTCATCCCGCTGCTGGACCACCGGGCGCGGGTTTTGCAGCCCCCGGCGGCGGCATTCGCGCCGGCCACCCGGCTGGGCGCCAACGGCCAACTCACCGATACCATGGGTCGGCCACTGCGAGACCTGCGCATCAGTGTCACTGACCGCTGCAACTTTCGCTGCAGCTACTGCATGCCCAAAGAGGTGTTCGATCAGGAGTACGCCTATCTGCCACAGGCCGAGCTTCTGTCGTTTGAAGAAATTACCCGGCTGGCCAAGGCCTTTGTGGCCCACGGCGTGCAAAAAATTCGCCTCACCGGGGGCGAGCCACTGCTGCGCAAAAACATCGAATTGCTGATCGAGCAATTGGCCAGCCTGCGCACCCTCCAAGGTTTGCCGCTTGACCTCACGCTGACCACCAATGGCGCCCTGCTCAAGCGCAAAGCTGCAAGCCTGAAGGCCGCCGGCTTGCAGCGCGTGACCATCAGCCTGGACGGACTCGACGACAGCGTGTTCCAACGCATGAACGATGTCGCGTTTCCGGTCTCTGAAGTGCTCGCGGGCATTGATGCGGCGCAGGCGGCTGGCTTGGGGCCGATCAAAATCAACATGGTGGTCAAGCGCGGCACCAATGAGCAGGAAATCCTGCCCATGGCCCGGCACTTTCGCGGCAGCGGCATGGTGCTGCGTTTCATCGAGTTTATGGACGTGGGGGCAACCAACGGCTGGCGTCTGAACGAAGTGCTGCCCTCGGGCGAACTGGTCCGGCAGATCCATGCCGAGTTACCCTTGCTCGCCCTGAGTCCCTCGGCACCGGGCGAGACCGCCGAGCGCTGGGGCTATGCAGACGCAAGCGGCCAGTGGGACCGCAGTGCCGGGGAGATCGGCGTCATCAGCAGCGTCACCCAGGCTTTTTGTGGCAGCTGCAACCGGGCCCGTCTGTCCACTGAGGGCAAGCTCTACCTGTGTCTGTTCGCCACCCAGGGCCATGACCTGCGCGGCCTGTTGCGCAGCGGGGCGGTCGAGGCAGATCTGGTGTCTGCCATTGGCCACATCTGGCAAGGGCGTACCGAGCGTTACTCCGAACTGCGCAGCCTTCAGGCCGGCGACACAGGCACGGCTCGGCGGGTCGAGATGAGCTACATTGGTGGCTGAGCGAATCAGCCCGGCCGACATCACCGGCCTGATACTGGCTGGTGGGCGTGGCTCGCGCATGGGCGGCGTGGACAAGGGCCTGCAAAGCTACAACGGCCTGCCAATGGCCCTACACACCCTGACCCGCCTGCAAATTGGCGGCTCGGTGGGCCAAGTCATGATCAATGCCAACCGTAATCTGGCGGCTTATGAGTCATTTGGAGCGGCTGTCTGGCCTGATGTTTTGGCAGACTATGCCGGGCCATTGGCGGGTTTTTTGACCGGTCTGGAGCGCTGCGAAACCCCTTATCTGGTAACCGTACCCTGCGACACCCCCCGACTGCCAATCGATCTGGTGCCCCGTTTGGCGCGGGCAATGCAAGACCAGGATGCCGAGATCGCCATGGCGGCAGCGCCAGAGGCTGGAGCCGAGGGCCAGTTGCAGCTGCGCCCGCAGCCGGTTTTTTGCCTGTTGCGCGTGAGCCTGCTCGAGAGCCTGGTGGCCTTCACCCACGAAGGCGGGCGCAAGATTGACGCCTGGACAGCGCGCCACAACACCGCACTCACCCCCTTTGACTTACCAGGCGACGACCCCCGTGCCTTCTTCAATGCCAACACACTGGCAGAGCTGCGCGAACTCGAAGGCTGGCAGCCATGAGCTCTGTGGCAGAAGTTGCTGCCCAACTGCAAGGCTACGACCCGCAGGCGCTCAGCGTGGCTGGTGTCAACGAGTTTCTGCTGCGCCTGGTGCACAGCATTGATGCGCCGCAGCAACTACCCCTGTTTGAAGCGCTGGGTCGGGTGTTGGCAGACGATGTCATTTCGCCCATCAATGTGCCGCCCCATGACAACTCGGCCATGGACGGCTTCGCCCTGCGCGGCTCCGAGCTGCGGCCCGGCGAGCCCTTGCAGCTGAGCCGGGTTGGGACCGCTTTGGCCGGGGTCGCCTGGCGTGGCACGGTAGGCCCGGGCGAGTGCGTCAAGATCATGACCGGCGCGGTAATGCCCGATGGGCTAGACACCGTGGTACCGCAAGAGCTTGTCAAGCGACTGGCGCAGGACGACCTGCGTATTGAAATCCCGGCCAATCTGCTTAAGCTCGGCGATAACCGGCGCCACTTGGGCGAAGACCTGCGCTGTGGCGAGGTCGCCTTGCAAAAAGGCGCGCACCTCGGACCTGCCGCGCTGGGCCTGGTGGCGAGTCTGGGCCTGGCAACGGTGCAGGTTCAGCGGCGCCTGAAGGTCGCCTATTTTTCTACCGGCGACGAAATTTTGAGCCTGGGTGAGCCCCTGCGCGAGGGCGCGGTGTACGACAGCAACCGCTACACCCTGTTTGGCCTGCTCAGCCGGCTTGGTTGCGAGGTGGTTGACCTGGGTGTCGTGCGTGATGAGCCCGCTTTGCTCGAGGCCGCCTTCACCGATGCTGCCAGCCATTGCGATGCCATCATCACCAGCGGGGGCGTGAGCGTGGGCGAGGCCGACTTCACCAAAGCCATGATGAAAAAACTCGGCGACGTGGCATTTTGGAAAATCGCCATGCGACCAGGACGGCCCATGGCGGTGGGCCGAATCGGCCAGGCCCTGTTGTTTGGCCTGCCCGGCAACCCGGTGGCGGTGATGGTGACTTTTTTGGCCTTTGTGCGCCCCGCCCTGCTGCGGCTGATGGGCAGCAGCGCACTGCTGCCACCCCTGCTCAAGGCCTACAGCCTGGAGCCGCTACGCAAAAAACCAGGCCGCACCGAATACCAGCGCGGCACTGTGAGCACCGCAGCCGATGGCTCACTGACGGTCAGAACCACCGGCAACCAGGGCTCGGGCGTGCTGAGCTCGATGGTGCAGGCCAATGGGCTGATCGTGCTGCACCATGCTCAGGGTGACGTGGCAACCGGCGAGCCAGTCGATGTCATGATGTTCGACGGCGCAATCTGAACCGGCCCAGCAAGGGCCACCCAGCGGGCACCGCCCCGGCTACTTGGCCAGCACCGCTTCGCCCGTAGGCAGCACAACCCGGCTGGGCGCCGTCTCAGGCACTGGCGAAGCTTGAGCGGCCACGGACTGCACCAAGGGCTCGGGCGGCGGGTGATGGGCTGCATCAGGGTCAAGCGTGGGCTCTTTGTTGGCACCCGGCGCATGTTTGCGCGCCAGCAGGGTGTACATGGTGGGAACCACAAAAATGGTGAGCAGGCTGCCAAGTGCCATGCCACCCACAATCACCCAGCCAATTTGGCGCCGGCTCTCAGCCCCGGCGCCAGTAGCCATGGCCAGGGGCACCGCCCCCAGCACCATGGCGCCAGTGGTCATCATGATGGGTCGCAGGCGCTGAATAGCTGATTTTTTAACCGCCTGCAGCGTGTCGAGGCCCTGCTCGCGCAGTTGGTTGGCAAACTCGACGATCAAAATACCGTGTTTGGTGATCAGGCCCACCAAAGTAATCAGACCGATCTGGCTGAACACATTGAGTGTGCCGCCTGACAATTTGAGCGCCATCAAGGCCCCGGCCATCGACAGCGGCACGCTGAGCAAGATAACCAAGGGGTCAACAAAGCTCTCGAACTGCGCGGCGAGCACCAAAAATATAAACAGCAGTGCCAAGGCGAACACCAGGGTCAGGGCATCAGACGACTTGCGAAATTCACGGCTGCTGCCATTGAG
>CAMATS010000129.1 GCA_945861195.1 Rhodoferax sp. OV413 | reverse complement strand
GCCGGGCTGCTTGCGCAGTTGCAGCAGCACCCGCACATCAGCGCCACGCCCGACATGGCCTACCTGCTGCCGGGCCAGGCCGGCTCGGTGCTGCCAGCGCGCCCGGTGGTGGTGGGTTTTGGCCCCTGCGGCATATTCGCCGCACTCTTGCTGGCACAGATGGGGCTGCGCCCCATCGTGCTGGAGCGCGGTAAAAGCGTGCGCCAGCGCACCAAGGACACCTGGGGCCTCTGGCGCGAGAACCGGCTGCAACCCGAGTCCAATGTGCAATTTGGCGAGGGCGGCGCCGGCACTTTTTCTGACGGCAAGCTGTGGAGCCAGATCAAGGACCCGCGCCACCTTGGCCGCCACGTGATGCAGGAGTTCGTCAGGGCCGGCGCACCGCCAGAGATACTGGTCGATGCGCACCCGCACATCGGCACCTTCAAGCTGGTCAAGGTGGTAGAGCGGCTGCGCGAGCAAATCATCAGCCTGGGCGGCGAGGTGCGCTTCGAGCAACGTGTGACCGATGTGTTTCTGACAGATACCGCCCCTGACGGCCAGGGCCGGAGACAAAAAATTCGGGCGCTGGCGGTGTTTGATACAGCCACGCAGTCGCCTTATGAACTCGCGGCCGAGCAGGTGGTGCTGGCGCTGGGTCACAGCGCGCGCGACACCTTTGCCATGCTGCACGCGCGTGGCGTATTCATGGAGGCCAAACCGTTTTCGATCGGTTTTCGCATCGAGCACCCACAAAGCGTGATTGACCGCGCCCGCTGGGGCCGACATACCGGCCACCCGCTGCTGGGTGCGGCCGAATACAAGCTGGTGCATCACGCCAGCAATGGCCGTGCGGTCTATAGTTTTTGCATGTGCCCGGGTGGCACGGTGGTGGCAGCTACATCCGAACCCGGCCGGGTGGTGACCAACGGCATGAGCCAATACTCGCGCAACGAGCGCAACGCCAACGCCGGCATCGTGGTGGGCATTGACCCGCGCGACTACCCGAACGACCCGGTGGCCTTTGAGGCTACGCTGGGCCCAGGCTTAGGCTTGGAGCCCAAATTAGGGCGGGCGCAGCATCCGTTGGCCGGCATCGTGCTGCAACGCCAGTTGGAATCACAGGCCTATGTGTTGGGCGGCAGCAATTACGAGGCGCCCGGCCAATTGGTGGGTGACTTTTTGGCTAATCGCGCTTCGGTCCAACTCGGCAGCGTCACGCCCTCCTACCAGCCCGGCGTGCACCTGGGTGATCTGAGCCAGGCCCTGCCCGGCTATGCGGTCGAGGCGATCCGCGAGGCGCTGCCGGCTTTTGGCAAAAAAATCAAAGGGTTTGACATGGCCGACGCGGTACTGACCGGGGTCGAAACCCGTACCTCATCGCCGCTCAAGATCACCCGCGGCGACGATCTGCAAAGCCTCAACACCGCCGGCCTGTACCCGGGCGGTGAAGGCGCCAGCTACGCTGGCGGCATCCTGTCAGCCGGCGTAGACGGTATCCGGGTGGCTGAAGCCGTGGCGCGCCGTTTGCTGGCCTGACGAGCCACAGTTTGGGTTTGCTTGTTTCGCCTGTGTCTGGCGCTCGTTTTTGACGCATCGGTCAAGGCGGCGCCGGGCTAAGCGACTGCGCTCGTGTCCCCCAGACACAGGTGCCCTTCGGGCCCCCGCGTCTTCCTCCTTGACCTCGCTCCGCCGCTCAGCCCACCGCCACCTTGACAACCCTCGCAAGCCAACATTGGTCCCCCGCATTCAGGTATTGCGTCTAACCCGAACAGATAGGGGCTGGCGTGCCTGCTGCAGCGAAGTCAAGGAGGAGGATGCAGCAGCCGATCAGGCTGGTGCATCCGGGGGACATGAGCGGAAGCGGGCACGCCGTTCCCGCCAACGCCAGAAGCCGAAGCCGGAAGCAGAAGCCAAAAGCAGAGGCCAGCCCCAACAACGCAGGGATTGACCTCAACCTTGTGCCCAGTATCAGGCCGTCTGCAGCGCAGCAATGCGCTCTTCAATCGGCGGGTGGGTGCTGAACAACTTGCCGATGCCCCCGGCAATGCCCATGGCCGCCACGCTCTTGGGCAGTTCACCGGGCACCATGCCACCCAGGCGGGCCAGGGCGTTGATCATGGGCTGCTTGCGGTTCATCAGCTGGGCGGCGCCGGCATCAGCCCGGAACTCGCGCTGGCGGGAAAACCAGGCCACCACCATGGCCGCGGCAAAACCGAGCACGATGTCAAGCACGATGGTGGTCACGTAGTAGCCCATGCCGGGGCCGCTGCTGCGGTCGTCGCCACGGCGCAAAAAGCTGTCCACCGCATAGCCAACGACCCGGCTGAGGAACACCACAAAGGTGTTCATCACGCCCTGAATCAGCGTCATGGTGACCATGTCGCCATTGGCCACGTGGGCGATTTCGTGGCCGATCACGGCCTCAACTTCTTCTCGCGTCATGCCCTGCAACAGGCCGGTGCTGACCGCCACCAGGGCCGAATTTTTGAAAGCACCCGTGGCAAAGGCATTGGGTTCGCCATCAAAGATGCCAACCTCGGGCATGCCGATGCCGGCTTTTTCGGCAAACTTACGCACGGTCTCGACGATCCAGGCCTCGTCAACATTTTGTGGCTGCTCGATGACCCGAACGCCCGAAGTCCACTTGGCCATGGGCTTGCTGATCAGCAGCGAAATGAAGGCGCCGCCAAAGCCCATGATCAGCGCGAAGCCCAGCAGCGCGCCCAAGTTGAGGCCATTGGCGGTGAGAAAGTTGTTGACGCCAAGCAGGCTTGCCACAATGCCCAGCACCACCACCACCATCACGTTGGTTAGTACAAAAAGCAGGATTCGTTTCATTTTCTTCCTTGGTAAATAGCCCGCGAGTGCAGGCCAGTGGCGCGAATATTAGGGGCGATGGGCAGGAAATCAAGCGTTGAGCGGCTAATCCGACAAACTGTCCGGTTATTCGGGTGAGCGAAAAACGCGGCGATCTTGGTAAAAACCAGGGCTCTGGTTGGCGGGCCACCAACCTGGCACCCCGAGCAGGGGCAGCGGCGCAAATGGCTTGGCTGCCAACTGCGTCGGGCACAGAGCGGCCGCCACCCAGGCGTCGAGCTCAGCCGGCCCAGGGCTTTGCGCTTGCACCAGCAGCACATGGGCGGTGATGGCTTTTCTGGGCTCCACCAGCTTCTCCAGCAGGGCGTGGCCGAACAGCAACAACTGCGCTTGGGCCCACAGCGGCCGCAGGTCGACAAACAAGGCCTGCCAACGCTTGGCCAGCAGCGCCTCCCACAGCGGCGCGGGTGCGCGCAACAAAGCGCCGTTTTCGTCAAACAGGGTCAGTGCATCGCGCAGCGGGCCGCGCACCGGCCCCACGCCGTGGGCGGAGATGTGCTGCGCCTGCAACTGGTTCAGCCGGCCCTTGGTGCGGGGAAATTGGTGCCACACCAGGCCATTGAAAAAATCATGCAAGCCCTCCCGCACCGGGCATTGTTTGCGGCTGAAAATAAAGCTCTCGTAGGCTTCTCCGGCGGGCAGGGCATCTTGTGGCACAAAGGCCACCGGCGTACCCGCTGGCCCAGCGCAGGCATTGAGCGCCTCATGCAGAGCCCGCCCGCGCATCACCTGTTGCGCCACCTGCTGCCCGATGCCGGCCCACGGCGCCAGCCAGGGGGCCTGCCAATCGATGCGACTCAGACCATGCGCCACGGCAGTGTTTCGCCGCTACGCAGCGGTTTGAGCTCGGCCTGGCCAAAAGCAAAAGATTCAGGGGGTGTCCAAGCTTCTCGCTGCAGGGTGATCTGCCCGGTATTGCGCGGCAGGCGGTAAAAGTCCGCCCCATGGAAACTGGCAAACCCCTCCAGCCGATCAAGTGCGCCCATGCCATCGAATGCTTCGGCGTAGAGGGCCATCGCCGCATGCGCGGTGTAACAACCGGCACAACCACTGGCATGTTCTTTCAGGTGAGCCGCGTGGGGAGCGCTGTCGGTGCCCAGAAAAAATCTGGCGCTGCCGCTGACAGCGGCCTGCAGCAGGGCCTGGCGGTGCAGCTCCCGCTTCAACACCGGCAGGCAGTAGTAATGCGGGCGGATGCCGCCAGTAAAAAGGGCATTGCGGTTGTACAGCAGGTGGTGTGCGGTGATGGTGGCGGCAGTGAAGTCGCAGGCCTGGGTCACATACTGGGCGGCCTCGCGGGTGGTGATGTGCTCAAGCACAATTTTTAGCTCAGGAAAATCATGGCGCAGCGGTCTGAGCTGGCTGTCGATGAAAACCGCCTCGCGGTCAAAAATATCCACCGCCGGATCGGTCACCTCGCCGTGCACCAGCAGCGGCATGCCGGCCTTTTGCATGGCCTCCAGCACCGGATAGGTTTTGCGTATGTCGGTCACGCCGGCGTCGCTGTGTGTGGTGGCGCCAGCCGGGTACAGCTTGAGGGCCACCACCCCGGCCGCTGTGGCCTGGCTGATCTCGGCGGCGCTCAGGTGGTCCGTCAGGTAGAGCGTCATCAGCGGCTCAAAGGCCAGGCCAGCCGGCACTGCGGCAAGAATGCGCGCTTTATAGGCCAGCGCCGCCGCCGTGCTGGTCACCGGCGGCTTGAGGTTGGGCATGATGACGGCTCGGCCAAACTGCGCGGCGGTGTGCGGCACCACCGCTCGCAGCACTTCGCCATCGCGCAGATGCAGGTGCCAGTCGTCGGGGCGGGTGAGGGTGATGCGTTTGGTCATGGTCCTGATTGTCCCAAATCACAGCGCCGGGTTGCCGCGCTCAGGCGGCAGTGTGGCCGCGCATCAGCGCGCGGGTGCTTGGCAGGGCCTGCAACAGTTCGGGCGCCTGTTCACGCAGAGATTTTCTGGCCGGCGTGAGCCGGGTCGGGTAACAACGGCGGTCCACCAGCCACTTGGTGTTCATCGAGTAGCTCACTCGGTGCTTTGCTGCAGCGCCCACATCACTGCATAACGGCCATCGGCCGCCAGCAGCTGGGCATGGGTGCCGCGCTCGACGATACGCCCGGCCTCCATCACAAGAATCTCATGCGCATCAACCACGGTGGACAGGCGGTGCGCAATCACCAGTGTGGTCTTGTTCTGCGCCACGCTTTGCAGCTCAGCCTGGATGGCGCGTTCGTTGGCTGAATCGAGTGCCGAGGTGGCTTCGTCAAATATCAGGATGGGCGGGTTTTTGAGCAGGGTGCGGGCGATTGCCACCCGCTGTTTTTCGCCGCCCGAGAGCTTGAGACCACGCTCGCCGACCATGGCTTCATAGCCCTTGGGCGTCGCACTGATGAAATCATGAATATGGGCCGACCTGGCGGCCTCTTCCACCTGCGCTCGGCTGGCACCGGGTTGCCCGTAGGCAATGTTGTACTCAACCGTGTCATTGAACAACACAGTGTCTTGGGGAACGATGCCAATGGCCTGGCGCACCGAGGTCTGGGTAACCTGCTTGATGTCCTGCGCATCCAGCAGGATACGCCCCTGCTGAACATCATAAAAACGGAACAGCAGGCGCGCCAGCGTTGACTTGCCCGAACCCGATGGCCCAACCACCGCCACGGTTTTCCCGCCGGGTATCTCAAAGCTGATGTCTTGCAAAATCGGCCGTGCTGGGTCGTAAGCGAAATGCACTTTCTCAAAGCGCACATGGCCAGCCTGCACCGACAGGGCAGGCGCGCCGGGGCGGTCGGCGATCTCTCGCTCGCGCTCCATCAGCGTGAACATTTTTTCCAGGTCGGTCAGACTTTGCTTGATTTCGCGGTACAGCACGCCCAAGAAACCCAGCGGAATGTAGAGCTGAATCATGAAGGCGTTGACCATGACCAGGTCGCCCAGCGTCATGCGCCCGTCCACCACGCCTTGGGTCGCCCGCCACAGCATGGCCACCAGGCCAACGGCAATGATCAGTTGCTGCCCGGCGTTGAGCAGGCTCAGCGTGGTCTGGCTCTTGATCGCAGCGCGGCGGTAGCGCTCCAGGTTTTCGTCATAGCGCCTAGCCTCAAACTCTTCGTTGTTGAAGTACTTGACGGTTTCGTAGTTGAGCAGCGAGTCAATCGCCCGGCTGTGGGCAGTCGAGTCGAGCTCGTTCATTCGTTTGCGAAACTGGGTGCGCCACTCGGTCACGGCAACCGTGAAGCTGATGTAGAACACCAGCGCTATCACGGTGATCCAGGCAAACCAGACATCAAATTTGACCGCCAGCAGCGTGAGCACCAGCGCGACCTCGATCAGGGTCGGGATGATGCTGTAGAGCGAGTAAGAAATCAGCGAATGCACGGCGCGGGTACCACGCTCGATGTCGCGTGTCATGCCGCCGGTCTGGCGCTCCAGGTGAAAGCGCAGGCTCAGGGCATGCAGATGGCGAAACACCTGCAGCGAGATGCTGCGTGCTGCGCCCTCGGTGGCCTTGGAGAAAACCAAGTCGCGCAATTCGGCAAACAGTGTGGTCGACAGGCGCAGCAGACCGTAGGTCAGCAGCAGCGCCGCTGGCACCACCAGCAGCGCCGCTGCCAGCATGCCGCCGGGGGGGTTCATGGTGTCAACCAGTTGCTTGAGCAGCAGCGGCACACCCACATTGGCCATTTTGGCAGC
>CAMATS010000128.1 GCA_945861195.1 Rhodoferax sp. OV413 | reverse complement strand
GACCAGGTGCACATGTCCTGGGGCCATGACGAATACCTGTACCACCTGCTCAAAGACTATTTGCCTGAGCCGGCCCAGTACATGATTCGCTACCACTCGTTTTACGCATGGCATAAAGAAGGCCAGTACCGGCACCTGACCGATGCCCGTGACGCAGCAAACCTGCCCTGGGTGCAAAAATTCAACCCCTACGATCTGTATTCCAAGAACCCGAACCCGCCAGTACTGGCCGAGCTCAAGCCCTATTACGAGGACCTGTTGGCCAAGTACCTGCCGGCCACGCTCAAGCTCTGACCCCGATTGAACTGGACACCCCGCCGTGAACCTGACCCTCCTACCCGCTCACCTGGCCGCCAGGCTGGACTTTGCCACCCGCCTGGCGCGCCAGTGCGGTGAACTTGCCCTGCAAGAAGCGACCCAGCTGCAAATCAGCGCCAAGGGGGCGCATGATGTGCTGACGCAGGCTGACCTGGCGGTTGAGCGTTTGATCCGCGCCGAGGTGGCTCTGGCCTTTGCCGGCGATCTGGTGGTGGGCGAAGAAATGGGCGGTCAGGACGCGGTGGGCGGCGCGGGCAACTTCTGGCTGGTCGACCCCATCGACGGCACCGCCAACTACGCCACCGATGTGCCACGCTGGTGCATCTCGATCGGTTACTTGGAGGCCGGCAAACCGGTACTGGGCCTGCTGTTTGACCCGCACATGAACCGGCTGTACAGCGCCGGCCTGGGCGCCGGCGCCTGGCTCAACGGCCGGCCAATACATACCCGCAGCAACAGCGTTTTGAATGGTGCCACGGTGGAGCTGGGCTGGTCGCCCCGCAGCCAAGCGGCCGACTACTTGGCCAAGGCGGCGGCGCTGCTGGCCGCCGGCTGCGCCTTCACGCGCCGTGGCTCGGGCGCGCTGGGGCTGGCCGATGTGGCCGCAGGCCGTGTCGACGGCTACGCCGAGTTACACATCAACGCCTGGGACTGCGCGGCCGGCATCCTGCTGGTGACCGAAGCGGGTGGGCAGGCCAACGACTTCTTTACCCCGGAGGGCATCCGCTCAGGCGGCCTGCTGGTGGCCAGTGCTGCCGGGCTGTATGCTGATTTGAGCCAGTTGATGGCCAAGTAGGGTAATGGGCGCATTGTTTGCGTTGCTGGTTTTTTATTGATTAACAGGAGGCTTTTCATGCGGCATTCGACACTTTTTGGCCCTTTGGCCCTCACCTTCGGTCTGTTGGCCAGCCCCGTATTTGCGCAGGGTAAGCTGACCCTGTATTGCAGCTCTGACGAAGCCTGGTGCCAGCAGGCCAAAACCGAGTTTGAAAAGAAAACTGGTGTGGCTGTGGACATGACGCGCAAGAGTTCAGGCGAAACCTACGCCCAGATCAAGGCCGAGGCCACCAATCCCAAAGGCGACATCTGGTGGGGCGGCACCGGTGACCCGCACCTGCAGGCCGCTGAAGAAGGCCTGACCCAGGCCTATGTGTCGCAAGCCCGCGACCAATTGTTTGATTGGGCGAACCGTCAGGCTGCGGCCTCCAAAGACCGCACGGTGGGCATCTATTCGGGCGCCTTGGGCTATGGCTACAACGAGGAACTGCTCAAAAAGCAGGGGCTGAGCGCTCCGGGCTGCTGGAAGGACCTGATCAAGCCCGAATTCAAGGGCAAGGTGCAGGTCGCCAACCCCAATTCGTCGGGCACCTCTTACACCATGCTTGCCACGCTGGTGCAGATGATGGGCGAAAAAGAGGCCTTCGACTACCTCAGGGCGCTGCACAAGAACATCAACCAGTACACCAAATCAGGCTCGGCGCCTATCAAGGCAGCAGGCGCTGGCGAAACCGTGATCGGCATTGTGTTTGTGCATGATGCCGTGGCCGTGGCCGAGGCCGGTTTTCCGATCAAATCGGTGGTGCCTTGCGAGGGCACCGGCTACGAGATCGGCTCGATGAGCATCGTCAAGGGCGCACGCAACCTTGACAACGCCAGAAAGTTTTATGAATTCGCGCTGAGCGCTGACTTCCAAAGCAAGGCCAAGGATGTCAAGTCTTTCCAGGTGCCATCGAACAAAGCGTCCAGCGTCTCAGCCAAGGCGCCTGACCTGGCCAAGATCAAGCTGATTGACTACGACTTCGTCAAATACGGCTCATCTGCTGAGCGGCGTCGCCTGCTCAAGAAGTGGGACGAAGAAATTGGCGCCCTGCCCAATTGACTAACTTGACGGTTTGAAGCGCAGCCAGGCAAGTTGGTGACGGCTCAGCAACATCGCCCGGACCGCCAGGCCCTGGGTGCCGCAGTGTGGGCCTTGGTGGGGATTGCGCTGCTGCCCTGGTATGCCATCGAGGACGGCTTTTGGGCCATGAAGTGGCTGTTCGGCGGCTACCCCTTCACTGACTCGCAGCCCGCGCTGTTCCACTGGCTCAAAGGGGACAAGCTATGGCTGATGCCAGCCGCACTGATCGGTCTGGCGGCGCTGTGTGCAAGCCTGTGGCGCCCGTCGGACGCCCGGCTGGGCCGATGGTTGACGGCTTTTGGCGCACTGGGCATGGCCTATTTGCTGGCGCAAGGCTTTTTGTTTGGTTTGCAGGGTTGGAACGCCGCTTGGCTGTCCGCCTGGCTAGGCGAGTCCGAGCAGCGCCAGTTCGGCATGGGCTGTGGTGCGCTGCTGACTGGCGTGAGCTTTTTGTTTTTGTTGACCCGCGGCATGGCGCTGCGCGGCCTGGTGGGTGGCGATGCCTTTATCGCTGGTTCGCTTGGGCTGGTGATTGCCCTGACCCTGCTGTTTATCGGCCTGCCACTGGTGCAAATGCTGGTGCTGCCGTTCAAGACCGAGACTGGCGGCTGGTCGTTGGCGCCATTTTTTGAACGCCTGGGCGACCACAAAATATGGCGGCTGAGTTGCCTGAGTACTGGCTCCAACTGCGGTGCCGCCTGGAATACCCTGGTGCTGGGTGTCGTGGTGGGTTTCTTGTCGACGCTTCTGGGTTTGGCATTCGCCCTGGTGCTGACCCGCACCGGCGTGCGCTTTCGTGGATTTTTCAAATCCCTCTCTTTGCTGCCTATCATCACGCCGCCCTTTGTCATCGGCCTGTCGATTATTTTGTTGTTTGGCCTGTCTGGCAATGTGACTCAGTTTGTGGCGGGGCAACTCGGCCTGGAGCCGACCCGCTGGGTCTACGGCTTCACCGGCGTGCTGATTGCGCAGCTGCTGTCTTTCACGCCAATCGCCTTCTTGGTTTTGATCGGGGTGGTGGAGGCCATCAGCCCCTCGCTGGAAGAGGCCGCACAGACCCTGAACGCCAATGCTTGGCAAACCTTTCGCACCGTCACCTGGCCGCTGATGCGACCTGGGTTGGCGAACGCCTTTTTGCTGGGCTTTATCGAGAGCATGGCTGACTTTGGCAATCCCCTGGTGTTGGGCGGCAATTTCAATGTCCTGTCGACTGAAATTTTCTTCTCGGTGGTGGGCTCGCAAAACGACCAAAGCCGGGCGGCCGTGCTGGCCATTATTTTGCTGGCCTTCACGATCACCGCGTTTTACCTGCAGCAGCGCTGGCTGGGGCGGCGCAGCTACACATCGGTCAGTGGCAAGGGCGACGGTGGCATGCATCCCCTGCTACCCCGGCGCATTGCAGTGCCGGCATTGCTGATCACCACGCTGTGGTCCCTGTTCACGGTGGCCGTCTACTTGATGATTGTTTATGGCAGCTTTGTGAAGCTTTGGGGGCGCGATTACACGCTGACCTTCAAGCACTACATCACCACCTTCGCTGTTGCCTTTGGCGACTTTGGCCTGCGTTGGCAGGGCTCGGCCTGGAACAGTTTCTGGACCACGCTGCAGATTGCCACCATTTCTGCACCGCTGACCGCGGCCATCGGCCTGATCACCGCCTGGCTGCTGGTACGCCAAAACTTTCGTGGCAAACAACTGTTTGAATTTGGCACCATGATGAGTTTTGCCATTCCGGGCACCATCATTGGCGTGAGCTACATCATTGCCTTCAACGTGCCGCCAATTGAGCTGACCGGCACCGCCGCTATTTTGGTGATCTGCTTTGTGTTTCGCAACATGCCCGTGGGCGTGCGCTCGGGCATTGCCTCGCTGTCGCAAATTGACAAAAGCCTGGACGAAGCCTCGCTCACCCTGGGGGCGAGTTCCTGGACCACCTTCAGGCGCATCACCCTGCCGCTGATTCGCCCCGCCATTTTGTCGGCGCTGGTGTACAGCTTTGTGCGCAGCATGACCGCCATCAGCGCGGTGATTTTTTTGGTCAGCGCCCAGCACGACCTCGCCACCAGTTACATCATTGGGCGGGTAGAGAACAATGAATACGGCGTGGCGATCGCCTACGCCACGGTGCTGATCGTGGTGATGTTGGCCGCCATTGCCTTTTTTCAATGGCTGGTGGGCAGTCGGCGCCTGGGCCGGCGCGGTATGCCTCAGGATTCCTCAATGCTTGCAGGAGGCGCATGAACCCGTCAATTCTCAAAGGCCCAGCCCGCGTGGTGTTTGAACAGGTCAGCAAGCGTTACGGCGAAAAAGTCACCGCGGTTGACCAGGTCTCACTGGATTTCCCGGCCGGCACGCTCGTCACGCTGCTCGGCCCGTCCGGATGCGGCAAGACCACCATTTTGCGTTTGATCGCCGGCCTGGAGATGGCCAGCAGCGGGCGCATCCTGATTGGTGACGACGATGTGACCCGGCTGCCGGCCACGGCACGTGATGTGTCGATGGTGTTCCAGTCCTACGCGCTTTTTCCGCACATGACGGTGCTGCAAAACGTGAGTTACGGCCTGCAGATGTCGGGATTTTCCAAGGAGGTGGTGTCCGCCAAGGCCCAGGATGTGCTCAAACAACTCGGGCTGGGCCTGCTCAGTGCGCGTTACCCGAACGAACTCTCGGGCGGGCAGCAGCAGCGGGTTGCGGTGGCACGCGCCATCGTGCTGGAGCCGCGTGTGCTGCTGTTCGACGAGCCCCTGTCCAATTTGGACGCCAAGCTGCGGCGCTATGTGCGCCAGGAAATCCGCGATCTGCAGCAGTCGTTGGGCCTGACGGTGGTGTATGTCACGCACGACCAGGAGGAGGCACTGGCGGTGTCAGACACCGTGGTGGTGATGAACAACGCAACCATTGCCCAGCAGGGTAGCCCGCGCGAGCTGCATGACCGGCCGCAGACCCGCTTTGTGGCGGATTTCATCGGCGGCGCCAATGTGCTGCCCTGCGAGGTGACGGGCGTCGCCGGTGACCGGGCCACTCTGCAGTTGGGGGCCCTGTCGCTGCAGACCCGCCACTGCGCAGGCAGTGCGCCGCAGCGCCATGTGGCGGTGCGACCGAACACCGTCGCCCTGTTGCCAGCTGGCAGCCCGAACACGCTAGAGGGCGTGGTGAACAAGGCGATTTATGTGGGTGAGCAGATGGAGTACCTGGTGCAGACCGCGCTGGGCGAGCTGTTCGTCACCTCCGCCGACACCGAGCACCCTTTTGCTGTCAATACCGCGGTGGCGGTGGCGCTGCGCGAGAGTGATGTGGTGCTGTTGAGCGATTGAGCTGCTCTTTTGACAGACGCGGCTTGGCGTAGGGTGCTGGTGCACCGGTCAAGGTGGCGCCGGGCCAAGCGACTGCGCTCGTGTCCCCCGGACCCAGGCGCCCTGCGTGCCCCCGGGTCCTCCTCCTTGACCTCGCTCCGCCGCTCGGTCCGTCACCACCTTGACAACCCTCGTGCGCAAGCAAATGGACTCCGGGGTTCAGGTATTCGGCTAATTCTTCTAGCCTAGCCAGGGAGGGGATGGCGTGCCTGATGCAGCGAAGTCAAGGAGGAGGCTGCGGCAGCCGATCAGGCTGCTGCAGCCGGGGGACATGAGCGGAATCGGGTACGCCATCCCCGCCAACGTCAACGCCAACGCTAAGAACAAACGCCAAAAGCGCCAATCGCCACGAGCATCGCCAGCATCGATGTCATAAGGCGGGCTTCAGGGCCTGGGTCAGTGCCACCAGTTGGTCCAGCCGGGCGCGTGCCGCACCAGAGTCCAGGGCGGCGCGGGCCTGCACCACGCCGGCCTGCATGGTGGGGGCCACATTGGCGGCGTAGAGCGCTGCGCCGGCATTCAGCACCACGATGTCGCGGGCTGGGCCCGGCTCGTTGTCCAGCACTGCGAGCAGCATGGCCTTGGATTGTTCGGGTGTGTCGACGCGAAGGGCGCGGTTGCTGGCCATCACCATGCCGAAGTCTTCCGGGTGGATTTCGTACTCGGTGATTTCGCCGCCCTTCAATTCCCCCACCAACGTAGCCGCACCCAGGCTCACCTCGTCCATGCCGTCTTTGCCGTAGACCACCAGCGCATGCTCGGCGCCCAAGCGCTGCAGCGCCCGCACCTGGATACCGACCAGGTCCGAATGGAACACGCCCATTAATATATGGGGCGCGCCGGCCGGATTGGTGAGCGGTCCGAGGATGTTGAAGATGGTGCGCACCCCCAGTTCACGGCGTATCGGCGCCACGTTTTTCATGGCCGGGTGGTGGTTGGGTGCAAACATGAAGCCCACGCCGACCTCTTCGATGCAGCGCGCAAT
>CAMATS010000127.1 GCA_945861195.1 Rhodoferax sp. OV413 | reverse complement strand
AGCTCCTCCAATTCACCCACCCGCTTTTCGCCCTGGCTGAGTTGGCACAGGATCATCAGGCGGTCGGCGTTGGCCAAGACCTTCATGAGCTTGCAGGCCTGGCCGGCCCCAGCCTGCATCTGCGAGAGCTCCAGCGTCATTGAATTCATTGCGGCTTCCTTGGCTTGACTTGAAATCTCAGGATTTGATCTCATCATGCTTAATATTATATTGACAAATATATTGTTTTTAAATAGACTATTTAAAACTTAACTGAAAGAAAGTCCCCATGAACGCTCCAGGCCTCACCCCGCAAGTCCACGGCATCTTCGACCCGGCCACCTGGACCATCACCTATGTCGTGCACCAGGGCCCCGGTAGCGCCTGCGCCATCATTGATTCGGTGCTCGATTACGACCCCAAATCCGGCCGCACGCGCCACACATCGGCTGACAAGGCCATTGACTATGTGCGCAGCAACGAGCTCAAGGTTAGCTGGATTCTCGAGACCCATGCCCATGCCGACCACCTCAGCGCTGCGCCCTATCTCAAGGCGCAACTAGGCGGCAAAACCGCCATCGGTGGCCACATTACCGCAGTGCAAAAGGTGTTCAAGGGCATCTTCAACCTAGAACCCGGTTTCAAGACCGACGGCTCACAGTTCGACCACTTGTTTGCCGAAAATGAGGCCGTCCGGGTGGGCGACATGACCGGCAGGGCACTGTACGTGCCGGGCCACACACCCGCCTGCATGGCCTACCAGTTTGGCGACGCGGTGTTCGTGGGCGACACCCTGTTCATGCCCGATGTGGGCACCGCCCGCTGCGATTTCCCGGGCGGCAACGCCAGCAATCTCTACGCATCCACCCGCAAAATCTTGAGCCTGCCGCCCCAGACCCGGCTGTTCATGTGCCACGACTACCCGCCCAGCGGACGCAACGTGGCTTTTGAGACCACAGTGGCCGAGCAACGCGCCGGCAATATCCATGTGCATGAGGGCGTCACCGAGGAAGAATTCGTCGCCATGCGCACCCGGCGCGACGCCAACCTGGAGATGCCGGTGCTGATCCTGCCAGCCGTGCAGATCAACATCCGCGCGGGCGAGATGCCCCCGAAAGAAGACAACGGCATCGCGTACGCCAAGATCCCGCTCAACGCCTTGTAGCCCTGCGTGGCATCGCCAAGCACTGCAGCGAAAAATACCTGATCGAAGCAAGTTACAGCAAAAAGATCATTGGTGCCCCGACAAGCCAAAGCTCTGTGCTGGCGAGCAGCCCGGTTTGGTGATACGCTTTTGGCTCCTGCCATTTGAACTCGTGTTGGCAGCCCAGGAGCTTGAACCATGCGCAGAACCGCCCTCTACAGCAGTGCGGGCCCTAAGCGGCCTGCGCCAGCGCCCAAAGCCGCGCCCCAGGCAAGTGGCCGGGCCACTGCTGCAGCGCCGCGCTGGGCCCGCCTGGCGGCGTTGCGCCGACTCTCACCCAATGACCCCCGCCTGCTTTGGACTGCCATGGCCCTGCTGGCACTGGCGCTGGCGGTTTGTGTCGCGCTGCTGCTGAGCCGTGCGCCACGGGTTCTGACACAAAAAGACATCACCGCAGCAGTACTCAAAACCCTCGAAGAAAACCTGCTGCCGTCGGCTGCGGCGCGCGCCTACGAGACAATTCTGCCCTCGGTGGTGCGGGTGATGGCCTATACCCGGGGCAAAGACGACGACGATGACCCCAGCATGGGCGTGGGTACTGGGGTGGTGATCGTCGACAAAGGCGTCATCCTGACCAACTTGCATGTGATTCAGGGTGCGCACACCATCAAGGTGGTGTTTGCCGATGGCCTGGAGTCAACCGCCTCAGTCATCAGCACCCAACCTGAAAACGACCTGGCGGTGCTGCAGGCGCACAAAATTCCGGACGATCTGGCGGCCGCCACCCTGCGCTCCACCGCCGACCTGCTGCCCGGCGACCAGGTGCTGGCGGTGGGGTTTCCGTTTGGCATTGGCCCGTCGGCTTCGGCTGGCGTGGTCTCGGGCCTCAAGCGCACTTTTCGCTCACCAGAGGGCGGGCAGGACATGGGCAACCTGATCCAGTTTGACGCTGCCGCCAACCCAGGCAACTCGGGCGGGCCGCTCGTCACCATGGACGGCGAGGTGGTGGGCATTGTCACGGCCATACTCAACCCCACCCGCATGCGCACCTTTCTGGGAATCGGCTTTGCAGTGCCGATCGAGAATGCTGCGGCGGCCTTTGGCGTGCCGCCTTTTTGACCTTGTATTTTCATCCAACACAGGACCGCCAACATGAGTTCAGCCAACCCCGACACCGCCCAACTGATGGAACAAATTCTTTACGAGGTCAAACGCGTGGTCGTGGGGCAAGACCGGTTTTTGGAGCGGGTGATGGTGGCTGTCCTGGCCCAAGGGCATTTGCTGGTTGAAGGCGTACCGGGCCTGGCCAAAACGCTGACCATCAAGACGCTGGCCAACACCGTGCAAGGCCAGTTCAAGCGCATCCAGTTCACGCCCGACCTGGTGCCTGCCGACCTGGTGGGTACGCGCATTTACAACCAGCGCACCGGCGATTTCAGCACCTCGCTGGGCCCGGTATTCACCAACCTGCTGCTGGCCGACGAAATCAACCGCGCGCCGGCCAAGGTGCAGAGTGCCTTGCTGGAGGTGATGCAAGAACGCCAGGTGACGATTGCCGGGGTCAGTCACCGGGTGCCCGAGCCGTTTTTGGTGATGGCCACGCAAAATCCGATCGAGACCGAGGGCACCTACCCGCTGCCCGAGGCGCAAGTGGACCGCTTCATGATGAAAGTGCTGGTCGACTACCCAACCGACGAAGAAGAGTTTGTCATTGTGCAGAGGGTCACGGGCGCCCCTGTGGCGGTGACAGCCGTAGCCACCACCGAGCAACTCGCAGCGCTGCAACTGGCCTGCCGCAAGGTGTATGTGGATCCGTCCCTGATTCAGTATGCGGTGCGGCTGGTGTCGGCCACGCGCAAACCGGCGCAGCACGACCTCAAAGCGCTGGTGCCCCTGATCACCTATGGTGCGAGCCCCCGCGCCACCATCAATTTGGTAGAAGGGGCCCGTGCCCTGGCGATGCTGCGCGGGCGCAGCTATGCCCTGCCAGAAGACATGAGCGACCTGGTGCCCGACGTGTTGCGTCACCGCCTGGTCCTGTCTTATGAGGCGCTGTCTGAGGGCATGACTGCTGACAACATCACGCAGCGCATCATGGCGCGCATCACGCCGCCGGCTCGCCCCCTGGAGCATGCGCCAAACCCGGCAGACTCTGCGCCGGCAGACACTGCGCCGGTTGAGGCGGTAGGCTAAAACCCAGCCCCCTGGCTTTAGCGCGCACACCATGTGGCCGTTTTTTAAACCAGTGCAGGCCAAGGCTCAGGCGCCCGCCACAGCGCCGGCTGGGGTGACCGCAGAGCACCTGCTGCGCCGGCTGGAATGGACCGTGCTGCGTCGCCTGGACGGCCTGCTGCAGGGCGACTACCGCACCCTGTTGCGGGGAACCGGCATGGATTTGGCCGACCTGCGCGAGTACCAGCACCACGACGATGTGCGCCACATTGACTGGAATGTGACAGCCCGCCAAGCCGTACCCCATGTGCGGGTGTTCACCGAAGACCGCGAGATGGCCGCCTGGTTTTTGCTCGACCTCAGTCCCTCGGTCGACTTTGGCTCGGGCGCCAGTGCCAAACGCGAGCTCGCCACCGAATTCGTCGCGGTGCTGGCCCGACTGCTCACACGCCACGGCAACCGGGTTGGCGCCTTGCTGTATGGGCACGGCGTAGACCGGGTGCTGCCGGCGCGCTCGAGCCGCCTGCATGTGTTGCAACTGCTGCACGCCATGCAAAACCGCCCGCCCGCCACAACCGGCGCCACCCGGCTGCAAGACCTGCTGCAGGCTGGCGCCACCACGGTGCGGCGCCGCTCAACCGTGTTTGTGGTGTCAGACTTCATCAGCGAGCCGGGCTGGCAAAAACCGCTGGGGCAGTTGGCACAGCGCCACGAGGTGGTCGCAGTACGGCTGTTTGACCCGATGGAATTAGACCTGCCCGACCTTGGGCTGCTGCCCATGCGGGACGCTGAAACTGGCGAGCAGGTGCTCATAGACACCGGCGATGCAGCCTTCAGGCGACGCTTCAGCCAAGTTGCAGCGCAGCGCGAAACAGAGTTGCGCCAGGCCCTGGCAGGCGCTGGTGTCGATACGCTGGAGCTGTCCACCGCAGACAATCTGGTGGAGGCCCTGCTGCGCTTCACCGAGCTGCGCCGACGGCGCAGCCAAAGGCTTCCCGCTCACATGAAGGCCCTGCCAGCATGAACCTGCCTGCCGACCTCCCCCTGACTTTTTTCTGGCCCAAGCTGCTTTGGCTTTTGCTCAGCCTGCCGCTGCTCATCGGGCTTTATTTCTGGCTGCTGCGCCGGCGCAAAAAACTTGCGCTGCGCTTTGCCAGCCTGTCGATCATCAAAGAGGCCATGGGCCCGGGACGCAACCTGCGCCGGCATATCCCGGCGCTGCTGCTTCTGCTGGCCATCACCGTCATGCTGCTGGCTGCGGCCCGCCCCTATGCGCGGGTGAGCCTGCCCATGACGCAAGAGACCATCATGCTGGCCATGGATGTTTCGGGCAGCATGCGCGCCACGGATGTACAACCCAACCGGCTGGTTGCCTCGCAAAACGCGGCCAAGGCTTTTTTGGCCCAACTGCCCCGCCAGGTGAAGGTGGGCATCGTGGCCTTCGCCGGCTCGGCCCAAGTGGTGCAAAACCCGACCCTTAACCGCGAAGACCTGGTGGCCGCCATCGACCGCTTTCAAATGCAGCGGGGTACGGCCATCGGCAATGGCATCGTGATGTCGCTAGCCACTATTTTCCCGGAGGCCGGCATTGACCTCAACGCCATGATGGGCGCGCGCCAGCGCCCCCAGGGCGTCGCCATCGACCAGGCCACCCCCCCGCCAACCCAGAAAGAATTTGTGCCAGTGGCCCCGGGCTCCTACAGCTCGGCAGCGATTATTTTGCTGACCGACGGGCAACGCACGACCGGCGTAGATTCGCTCGAGGCTGCCAAACTCGCAGCCGACCGGGGCGTACGGGTTTACACCGTGGGCATTGGCACAGTCAGCGGTGAGACCATTGGTTTTGAGGGCTGGTCCATGCGCGTCAAACTTGACGAAGACACCCTCAAAAAAATCGCCCTGCAAACCCAGGCCGACTACTTTTATGCAGGCAACGCCGAGAGTCTGAAAAAAGTCTACGAATCGCTCAGCACCCGGCTCACAGTCGAAAAGAAAGAAACCGAGATCTCCGGACTGATGGCCCTGTTGGCAGCGCTGCTGGCGATCACAGCTGCGGCTTTGTCCATCCTTTGGTTTAACCGCATCGCCTGAGGCTTGGCATCGGCCGGGTACTGGCCTGCCCGGGTGTTTGAGCAGCCGGCAGTCCTGCAGCCGGCCACGCGCCGCTACAGCTCAAATGGGCTGAGCCGCCCGGCGACGAGTTGCAACCGGCGCTGGCACCGAAGCGCCAAAGACGCATCGTGGGTGACCAGAACAAAGGCGGTGCCCTGGCTTTGCGCGAGTTCGAGCATCAGGTCAAACACCCCGTCAGCCGTGCTGCGATCCAGGTTGCCGGTGGGTTCATCGGCGAGCACACAGGCCGGCTGAGTGACCAGCGCCCGGGCCATCGCAACCCGCTGGCGTTCGCCGCCAGAGAGTTCGCTCGGGCGGTGTTGCAAACGGTCCTGCAGCCCAACACGCGCCAGCATGGCAGCAGCAGCAGCAGCAGCCTCTGGTCGGGCCATGCGACGGATCCACAGCGGCATGGCCACGTTGTCAAGCGCGCTGAATTCGGGCAACAAGTGGTGGAACTGGTACACAAAACCCAGGTGCTGGTTGCGCAAAGCCCCCTGCTGCTGTGCACTCTGAACCCCGAGTCTGTGGCCCAACAGCTCGACCTGACCGGCACTGGGTGCATCCAGGCCGCCAAGCAAGTGCAAGAGCGTGCTCTTGCCCGAACCAGACGCCCCCACAATCGCCAGCGTCTCGCCACGATGCACCTGCAGGTCCACCTCTTGCAGCACTGACACATCCAAGCGCCCCTCCTGAAACCGCTTGGTCAGACCACGGGCCTGCAACACCAGTTGCATGGCTCCCCCCCTGCGCGGTGACGATGGCAATTGGGCCAAGCCACCACCCCCAGACGCCTCCTCGGGCGGCAGCGCAGCACGCGCAGCGGCAAGCGTGGGGCCAGAATTTTCCGCCGGGCCGCCCCAAGGAAAATCAGCCCCCTCGGGGGGCAGCGCAGCACGCGCAGCGGCAAGCGTGGGGGCAATCTCACTCATAACGCAGCGCCTCGGCCGGATTGACGCGGCTGGCACGCCAGCTGGGGTAGAGGGTGGCAGCAAAGGACAGTGCCAGCGAGATCAGCAAAACTGGCAAGATATCGGCCTGCTGTGGATCGCTGGGCATGCGGCTGATCAGGTAGATGTCTTTGGGCAAAAAGCTCGCGCCCAGTAACTGCTCCAGCGCGGGCACCAGCACGTCGATATTGAAGGCCACGCCCAAGCCCAGCGCCAGCCCGGCCAGGGTGCCGACCAGCCCCACCATGGCGCCCTGCACCACAAAAATCCCCATGATGCTGCCCGGACTCGCACCGAGCGTTCTCAAAATAGCAATATCCGCGCGCTTGTCGGTCACCGTCAT
>CAMATS010000126.1 GCA_945861195.1 Rhodoferax sp. OV413 | reverse complement strand
AGGCCAGGCCTTCGGCAAGCCGGCGATGGTGCCGTTGGCTGGTCCACCGGCCGGTACCATCGATGTTGGCGAGGCCGCTTCCTTGCTTGTCGAGTACGGTATAGCGATGGTCCGGGAGCACAGCGTTGCAACAGCTGACGAGGCGGTGGCCCTGCAGCGCGACGGCGGCAGATCGATCGCTTTGAAGTTGTCGGCCCCGACCTTGCACCACCGGACCGAGATCGACGGGGTCCGGCTGGGCCTGGCGAACGCAACGTCGGTTAGGCGGGCTTTCGATGGGCTGGCGTCGATTCGCGCAGACTGGCTGGCCCGGCATCCGGGGCTGCAGATCGTCGGCTGCCCGATGATCGAAGGGGGGGTCGAGATCCATATCGGTGTGCGCAATGATCCGCATTTCGGCCCGCTGGTGTTCCTGGGCAGCGGCGGCACCCTTGTAGAACTGATTGACGACACCGTGTTTCGCAAGGCGCCGCTCTGCCGCGACGATGCATTGGCAATGGTGGCTGCGATCAAGGCCGACAAATTGCTCAGCGGTTGGCGTGGCCGGCCGGCATGCGACCGTGAAGCACTCGTGGTCGCGCTGCTGGCGCTGTCCCGGCTTGCGACCGACCGACGGGCGGTTTTTGTGATGATCGAGATCAATCCACTGTTCGTGCTGCCTGGTCAGGCCGGGGTGATCGGCGCCGACCTGGTGGTTGGAAGCGCGGCACCGAGCGACCCAGTGTGAGGACAATCAGACCTTTTATCGATGGGCGGGAACTGCCGGGTGAAGCGGGATTGCTGACAATCACCAATCCGGCCACCGTCATGCCAATTGCCGATTTGGAACAAGCCAGTCGTGGGCAGGTGGAAGCGGCCGTGGCAGCAGCTCGGCGCAGTTTTGATGTAGGCACCTGGTCACGCGCGACCTGGCAGTCGCGACAGCAATTGCTGCGCCGCGTTGCCGAGGGGCTGCGCCGGCAGGCGGTCGACTTGGCTGCGCTCCAGGCGGCGGAGTCTGGATTGCCAGTAGCCACAGCAAAAAAGCAGGTCGCCGCCGCCGCCGGCTGGTTTGACTATTACGCCGACTTTCTGAGCACCGTGCAGGACCGGTCTTACGCGCAACTCGGCGACGCTACGACGCTGGTGATACGCGAGCCCATCGGTGTATGCGCCTTGTTTTCGCCGTGGAACGTGCCGGTGGGGCTAAGTGCGATCAAGCTTGCACCGTGCTTGGCGGCAGGCAACAGCGCGGTGCTGAAGCCGTCAGAGCTCACACCGATGGCAACACGCGCGCTGGTCGACTTGATTCACGGCTGCGGGCTTCCAGACGGAGTACTCAACTACATCAATGGCCGCGGGGATTCCACCGGCGCCGCCCTCTCCGAGTCCGAGGGCATCGACATGGTGTCTTTTACTGGCGGCGCACTTGGTGGTGCTGCAGTAGCTGCGCAGGCAGCGCGGCGCCACCTGCCATGTGTGATGGAGCTCGGCGGCAAGTCCGCCACCTTGGTTTTTGCTGACGCCGATTTCGAGCAGGCATTGAATGGAGCGTTGACCAGCATCTATGCCAACAACGGTGAAGCCTGCCTCGCCGGGTCCCGTATCTTGGTGCAGCGGGTCGTCGCCGAGCGCTTCATGCAGGAGTTTTGCGAGCGGGCCGGCGCGATACGCCTGGGCGACCCGGCCGATGTGACGACGGACATGGGGCCGATGGTGTCGGCCGCCCACCAGTCACGGGTGCGCGGGTTTTTCGATTCGGCGGCGCGCGAAGGCGACACCCTGCTGTGCGGCGGGCCGGCCGACGTCGGCTTGGTCGGCGGTTTCTACGTGCGCCCCAGTGCCTACCTGGTCGGTTCTGCCGGCAGCCGGTTGTGGCGCGAGGAAGTGTTTGGCCCGGTTGCCGCCTTTCATGTGTTTGAGACCGAGCACGATGCGGTGCGATTGGCCAATGACAGTCGCTTCGGCCTGGTGGCGTATGTCTGGACCCGGGACCTGGGCCGCGCCATGCGCACCAGCGGCGCGATCCGGGCCGGTACGGTGTTAATCAACACTCCAATGCGCCGTGAGGCCAATGCGCCATTTGGAGGCTTCAAGGCGTCCGGTGTTGGCCGTGAGGGAGGTAGCTACAGCTGGGACAATTTCACCCAGGCCAAGGCCATCGTGATCCAACACGGCGAAAGTCCAGCGAGCAACAGACCATGAGCATCAGGGGAATGTCCATCATCGTGACCGGCGCGGCGCAGGGCATTGGTGCAGCAATGGCAAGCGGTTTCGCCGCGCGCGGCGCCCGAGTTGCGCTGGCAGACATCTCCGATCCGACCGCTGCGGTCGATTCCATCAAGCAGGCCGGCGGGGAGGCCATCGGCATGCGTACCGACGTGACACAAATGTCCGATTGCGAAGCCATGGTCGCCCAAACCATGGCTTCCTTTGGTCGTCTGGACGGCCTGGTGTGCAACGCGGCTCTTTTTGCCACTTTGCAGCCGACCGCATTCGACCAGATCCAGATCGACGAGTGGGACCGGGTCATGGCCGTCAATGTGCGCGGACCCTGGTTGTGTTCAAGGGCGGCAGCACCGGCCATGGAACGCGGGGGCGGCGGCGCGATCGTGATGATCGGCACCAACCGGACCTTCATGGGTTTTCCGATGCTGTTGCACTATGACGCGTCCAAGGGTGCGGTGCTGGCGATGGCGCGATCACTGGCGCGCGAACTGGGGCCGCGCGGTATCCGCGTCAACACCATTGCGCCTGGTCTCACCATGAGCGAGGGTGTCAAGGCACGCAGTGGCATTGAGGAGCGCAACGCTGTGGTTGTGCGGGGGCGTGCACTTGGCCGATCACAGCAACCAGAAGACCTGATTGGCGCAGTCGCATTTTTCCTGGGAACCGACAGCGGCTTTGTTTCGGGCCAGTCACTGATCGTCGACGGTGGTGGGATCATGAACTGAAAGGACGGGTAATGGCGATCATTGATGTGACGATTCTTGAAGGCCGCTCACAAGAGGTGAAAAACCGGGTGATGGCGCGACTGACGGATGTACTGGTCGAGGAACTCGGCGCCAAGCCAGCCCAGGTGAGGGTGGTCTTGCGCGAGGTGCGCGCGGGAGCTTACGCGGTCGCTGGCAAGCCGGTCTGGCCGGACCCGACCCCGGTTGGATAATGCCCCGGCAATCGGCGCCGAGGTGCGCCGGCGGTGGCGTGGCAACCCAATTTGGAGAGTATTGATGCAGACGACAGAGATTCAGGTCGCGGTCGAAAAGCACACGGCCATCGTGCGGTTCATGCGACCGGACTCACTCAACGCCTTGTCGGATACCATGCTGGCCGAGACCCGAGCCGCCATGCAGGCATTCGAACTCGACCATGCCATCAAGGCAGTGATTTTGACCGGCGACGACAATGCATTCTGCTCAGGCGGTGACCTCAAGGCCAGCGCAGGTAATTTGCTGGCGCCATACGATCGCTACCTGGCACGCTTCACACAGTCGGAATGGCACAACTTCATGCGTTTCCTGTCTCGATACCCCAAACCAGTGATCGCTGCCATTGAGGGATATTGTCTAGGCGGTGGCCTGGAGATCGCATTGCGCTGCGACTTTGCCATTGGTTCGGAATCGGTCAGCATCGGCATGACCGAGACCCGCCATTCGTTGTTTCCGATCCTGGGTGGTGCGTGGTTGCTGGCGCAGTGTGTCGGTGAACGTGTGGCCAAGGAAATGATCTTCACAGGTCAACGCGTCGACGGGATGACGGCGCACGACCTGGGCATCCTCAACCATGTGGTTGCAACAGGCCAGGCGCTGGCCAAGGCGCTGGATATTGCCGACGAGATCGCCGGCAATGGTCCGCTGGCCATCACCATGGCGAAGCAGGCCGTCGACCGTGCCCGCGGGCAGACCTTCGATGACGCTTTGACCGCAGGCGGCGAGTTCTCGGCGCTGCTGTTCTTCTCGCGTGACCGCCAGGAGGGACTGACTGCATTCAAGGAAAAACGTAAACCCGACTTCAAGGGCGAGTGACGCTACAGCGCGATTCAAACGCCCGGAAACGGCCGAAGGGGCCATTCGATTCCCTGCGATCAAACCGGACCTGATCTCAGTGGTTGAGCTGCGCTCGCTGTGAAACGAACTAAAGTTGATACCTTTGTGACGTAAAGTTGTAATTGCAGTCCTTGCCGCCTTTGCGTCGGATGGTGAGCGAAATAGCTCGGACGATCGCAGTACCGCAACACCTCTGGATTTGCCCCCAGAATGATCTAAAGATGCAGTTGGTCGCGCCTAGCGAGCACAATGGTACGGTTCAGCTTTGGAGCCCAGACGTGATGCAACTTTTGCTTGCGAAAGCGATTGGCTGGTAGAGCGATTGGATCTGTCATGGGGCAAACTTCGTTCCATGCGAGATCACAACTTTACGTCACTTTCCACGACAGTTACAGGCCCGTAGGGCTTGATGCCATCTATGTTGTAGGCGCCGTAGAAGGGTATGAGGTACAGCCGGATGGCAGACACATAGTCCCGAGTGCTGGGTTTGGCAGTACCCGCTGCAATCTCCGCCTCCATGCGGTGCAACACAACTTCTGCCACGGGCTTGAACCGCCTGCTGATCACAGGGCGGCCTTCCTCAAAGTCAAAGGTGGCCTTCATCCACAGGCGCTCGGCTATCTTGGCCGCCTCTTTGACGTTGGCTGTATCCGTGCTGCGACGAAACCAAGTTTTGACATGCTCCAGCTTGTAGTGCGCCTGCCACTTCTTGCTGTCACCCCGGCGCACCAGCCTAATCTGCTCGGGCTTGACTACAACGGTTTGGACACTGGGCACACGCATGCCAGCACTGTACAGTCAGATATCACCGAATGCAACCAGCGGCGGCTTGTAGATTCGTGTAATAACCGTGCAATTGACAAGTTACATTAAAACAACGGTGTAAGTCGTTGTTTTAGAAAGGATTTTGGCTCCTCGACCTGGGCTCGAAATTAGATTTATTCTCCAATGAAAACAGTGTTTTAGACCAAAATTTGTCCAATTATTGTCCATAAAAGTCCATAATGAGGTTGTCTTCAACCATCCCGGACTCACCCATGGCGGCAATCAAAAAATACCGAGGCGACATCTGGCGGGCGCGGGTCCGCAAGGTCGGCTACCCGCCCCAGTCCAAGACCTTTGGCACCAAGACAGCGGCTGAGAAATGGGCGCGTGGCATTGAAGCCGAGATTGATCGTGGTGGTCAGGCACTGGATGTGAAGGGTGCTCGTGGCGTGAGCGTTGCGTCGGTTTTTGAGCGCTACCGCGACGAGGTTACGCCGATCAAGAAAACCAGCAAGGGGGAGCGCAACACCATCAAGCGGCTGCTTGGCTCTGCGGACTTCATGCACCGGCGCCTCAACCAGATCAAGCCCGATGATATTCGCGTCTGGCGCGATGCCCGCCTCAAGCAGGTCACGCCGGCCTCAGTGAACCGCGAGTTCACCACCATCAGCTCAATCCTCACTTACGCCATCAAGGAGTGGGGCGTGGCCTTGCCCGCCAACCCAGCGCTGCAAGTCTCCCGGCCCAAGGGGGCCGATGTGCACCGCGATCAACGCTGGAGCGATGAGGACATTGTGGCCCTATTAAAGGCGGCCAACTGGAAGGAAGGCCATAAGCCCGCCACCCAGCCAGAGTACGTCGGCTGGGCCGTTCTGGTGGCCCTGGAGACGGCTATGCGCATGGGTGAGATCTGCTCCCTGGTCGTGGGGGAGTTTCATGCCAAGGAGCGCTACGTCTATCTCGACGATACAAAGAACGGCGACTCACGCATGGTGCCATTGAGCACCAAGGCCCTGCAATATTTCAAGTGCTTGACCGATGGACGCAAGAAGGACGAGCGGATATTTCCGCCAACCGAGTCGCTGGGTCTGTATTTCCGCGCAGCGCGCAATGCGGCGGGCCTGTCCGGCCAGCGTTTTCACGACCTGCGCCACGAGTCGGCGACCCGTCTGTCAAAAAAATTCAGCAACGTGCTCGAGTTGAGCGCGGTGACCGGGCACCGATCGCTTCAGAGTTTGAAGCGCTATTACAACCCGACGCCGGGCGAGCTTGCCGCGAAGATGGGCTAGGTGGTTTGGCAGCACCGACGAACATCTCGGCTTTGCCAGCCTTGCTGAGCGCGCCCGATGGCGTGGTTCAGCGCTCAGCCCCGACACTTCTCAAGCCACTTCATAACGTCCGCCTCCAGCCATAGCACCTTGCGACTCCCCGGGATGTTCAGGCGGGGTGGCAAGGTCTCGGGCCGGCGGGTGACATCAACTTCCAAAGTGCGCCGCGTTTTGTGCAGGAGCTTGGCCATGCACGCGATATCCAGGAGTTTGGCATCCTTCATGCCCTGCACTCCAACTCGATGAGCTTGTCAAGGTAGTGCCGGGCCTTGCGCAGGTCCTCTACGCCGCCCTTGTCGCGCCAGCGGCTGACATACTTGATCACGTTGCCCTCAAAGTAGCCCAGCGCGTTGGCGGCGATGTAGTCCCACGGCTGGATGACTTTGTCTTTGTAGTGGACCCCTGCCACCTGTTGGGTGTTGGTAGTCACTGGGTAGGCCCTCTGAGGCCGCAGGCTTGGTATGGCTGCTCAAAAACTCTTCTGCAAGCTCTGTGCGAGCCTGGGGCGTTCATCTGAATGGGTGCCATGTATATCCTCCAGGTTTGATTCCTGAAGGCATTGGACAGGTGTTTGTGTGACACGGCGAGGTGCGCC
>CAMATS010000125.1 GCA_945861195.1 Rhodoferax sp. OV413 | reverse complement strand
CTGCTGGCCCATCTGGGTGATGCCGCTGCGCGACACCACGATCGGCACACCCATCTGAGCCGACTTGATCACCATCTCACTGGTCAAGCGCCCGGTGGTGTAGAACACCTTGTCCGCGCCAGACATCCCCACACCCACCCAGCCGGTGGGGGCAATAACCCCGCCGCCGGGCCGCCCCAAGGCGGGGTTCGCCCCCTCGGGGGGCAGCGCAGCGCGCGCAGCGGCAAGCGTGGGGGCAACAACCCCGCCGCCGGGCCGCCCCAAGTCGGGGTTCGCCCCCTCGGGGGGCAGCGCAGCGCGCGCAGCGGCAAGCGTGGGGGCCACATCCTGCATCGCCATCCAGCCAGCGATGGTGTCGATGGCGTTGTGGCGGCCGACGTCTTCGACGAAGATCAGCATCTGTTCGCCCTGAAAGAGCGCGCAGCCGTGTACCGAGCCAGCTGATTTGTAGGTGCTTTCTTGCAGCCGGATGGCGTTGACGATGCCGTAGAGTTGCCCCTGGCTGAGTGTGGCGGGGGGCAGTTGCAGCTGCTCGACGTCGGCCATCAAATCGCCAAAAACACTGCCCTGACCGCAGCCTGTGGTCACCACTTTTTTAGCGGTCCGGGCTTCGATATCCGAGATGCCCTGGCGGGTTTTGACGGCGGCAACCCCAACCTCCCAATCCACCGTGACCGACTCGACTTCTTGCACCGACTGCACCAAGCGTTGGTTGCGCAAAAAACCCAGCACCAGCAGTTCAGGCTGGGCGCCCAAGGTCATGAGCGTGACCAACTCACGCTTATCGACATAAACCGTGAGCGCTCTTTCGGCGGGGATGGAGACCGCGCAGGTCTCGCCGAATTCATTGACAGCGCTCACCTCTTGCACCAGCGGTGCACTGGCGCAAGTGAGCCGGGGCAGGGCGCTCAGGATTTTTTGGCCGGCACGGCAGCCGCAGCCGGCGCCGGGGCACCCGCAGGTGCGGCCGCGACACTGACATAGGGGCCGGGGTCAGCACAGGCGGCGGGCTTGGCTGGCGCAGCCTTGGCGTCTTTGCCAGCATCCTGGGCCACCTTGGCATCCTTCACAGGGGTTTTGACAGCCTTGCTGGTTTTGGCGTGGTGGGCCACGACCCGGTCCTGCGCTTTGCACAGCAGGTAGCCGTCGATCTTGCCGTTCCAGGCGGTCTTGGCTGCAGCCTCGGCGGCCTTGGCCTTGGCCTCGTCCGAGATTGCAGGCAGCTTGGCCAATGCGGCACCCGCACACAGCAGGGTGGCAGCAGCGAGTAGCAGGAGTTTGGCAGCAGGTTTCATACAGCGGGCCTCACGGAAATGGGTGGTGCAGCATTGGGCGGTGTTGAGCGGTGTGCGGGAATCTTGCCACTCTGGACATCAGCGAGCCACAGCTCATGGTGCTCCCGGGCCCAGGTCTCGTCTACATAGCCGGTTCGCATGGCCTTGTAAGCGCCTTGCATGCCAATGGTGCCCATGTAAATATGGCCCAAAAACATGGCCATCATCAGCACCGCAGCCACCGCATGCACCATGTGGGAGATTTGCATGGTGCCGCGCTCGTACACCAAAGTGGGCAGCAGTTTGTCTAGTACCAAACCAGAGGCGACAACCACCAAGCCCAGCAGAAACACCCCGGCCCAGAACAGCACTTTTTCACCGGCGTTAAACCGGTGCGAAGCGATCTCTTTGCCACCGAACAGGCCGCCGCCATGCAGCAGCCAGCGCAGGTCTTCTGGGCGCGGCAGGTTGTCGCGGGCAAAGGTGATGATCACCACCACCAGCGACACGGCGAACACCGGCCCAGCAAAGTTGTGTGCATTCTTCAAGGCAAAGCTGAGCCAGCCAAACAGGGTGGAGCCAATCACCGGCAAGATGAAAAACTTGCCAAAAGCCATCACCAGCCCCGAGATGGCCAAGATACAAAAAGTGATGGCGTTAGCCCAGTGGGCGGAGCGCTCAAAGGGGGTGAAGCGCTCAATTTTGCGGCCAGTCTCGGCGCCATGCAAGAGCATGCTGCCCTTGCGCCAGTAATAAATTCCGATAGCACCGAGCGCAATCAAGATGAGCGCACCACCGTAAGGGATGACCCAGTTGTTGCGTACTTGGCGCCAGGCCTCTCCTGCGCTGGTCAGGCGCGAGCCTGGGTACTGGACAAAGGGTTGGATCAAGTTGCCGGCCTCGGGGGTCGGCAGGCTGCTGTAGCCCGTGGCGCCAGCACCAACCTGACGCCACATGGGCGCGTTGTTGCCGGGCTGCACCTTGTCGCGCTCACCATTGGTTTGCTTGTCGTAGCCGGGCTCAGTACTCGCGTCTGGCTTGACATCCATGATGTTCTGGCTTTTCACACCCAGGGCATTTGCCGTTGCCGGCGCTGGCGCCGCTAACACCGGGTCGGCCGGCTTGGTCTGGGCCCAGGTCGCGCCAGCCAGAAGCAGGCCCAGCGCAAGAGACAGGACTTTGTTCATTGGGGCCTCCCCTCACTCGACGCGGCTGTAGTCATTTTGACCATACTGGGCGCGCGCCTTGAGTTGTGCCTCCCAGCTGGCTTTGTCACCCGGCTTCCAACCGCCCACCGTGTAGGCCTTGCCGGTTCCAGTCACAGGCGAGGTGTCCTGCGCTGGAGTACCCAGGGTTTGTGCTTTGTCGCCACAGGCCAGCAGCAGCGCAGCGGCAAGAATCGTCCAGACAAGCTTCATGATTTCACTCCGGGGGCGGCCGGCTGACCGGCCTGCTTGGAACCATAAGCCGTACCCCAGCCCCAGACCTCAGCCCCCTTGCCACGCTTGAGCACCCGGTTGCGCAGGATGTCGGCAATCACATCGCCATCACCCGCTATCAGGGCCTTGGTGGCGCACATTTCGGCACAAACCGGCAACTTGCCCTCAGCCAGCCGGTTGCGGCCGTATTTTTCGAACTCGGCCTGACTGCCATTGGCCTCGGGGCCACCAGCGCAAAAGGTGCATTTGTCCATTTTGCCGCGCACGCCAAAAGTGCCTTGCGAAGGAAACTGCGGCGCGCCAAACGGGCAGGCGTAGGAGCAGTAGCCGCAGCCGATGCAGACGTCTTTGTCGTGCAGCACCACACCCTCGTCGGTGCGGTAAAAGCAATTGACCGGACACACCGCCATACAGGGCGCATCGCTGCAGTGCATGCAGGCTACCGAGATCGAGCGCTCACCGGGCACGCCGTCGTTCAGGGTGACAACCCGGCGGCGGTTGACGCCCCAGGGCACCTCGTGCTCGTTTTTGCAAGCGGTGACGCAACCGTTGCACTCGATGCAGCGCTCAGAGTCGCAGATGAATTTCATTCTTGCCATGGTGTTCTCCAATCAGTTCGGTCGCGCAGGGGCTCAGGCTTTCTCGACATTGCAAACCGTGGTCTTGGTTTCCTGCATCATGGTGACGCTGTCGTACCCATAGGTGGTGGCGGTGTTGATCGCCTCGCCGCGCACGATGGGCGCCGCACCATTGGGGTAGTAGGCCAGCATGTCAGCGCCCTGCCAGCGTCCCGAAAAGTGAAACGGCATGAACACGGTGTCGGGCCCGACCCGCTCGGTCACCATGGCCTGCACATTCAAGCGGGCCCCGGTGGGCGTGGAGACCCAGGCTCGCTCGCCGTTGCGAATGCCCTTGGCTGCCGCCACCTTGGGGTTGATTTCGACAAACATCTCCTGCTGCAACTCAGCCAGCCAGGGGTTGGAGCGGGTCTCTTCGCCACCGCCCTCGTACTCGACCAGGCGGCCTGATGTCATGACCAGCGGGAACTTCTCGTGCACCTTGTCGGCGATGTTTTTGTCCTGGATGGTCTTGAACAAGGTGGGCAGGCGCCAGAAAGCTTTTTTATCGTCATGCGTGGGGTACTTGGCCTGCAGATCAGCCCGGTTACCGTACAGCGGCTCGCGATGCTGCGGAATGGCGTCTGGAAAGTTCCAGACCACGGCGCGCGCCTTGGCATTGCCAAACGGATGGCAGCCGTGGCCCTGCATGAAGACGCGGATCATTCCGCCCGAAGAGTCGGTCTTCCAGTTCTTGCCCTCAGCCGCAGCTTTTTCAGGGTCGGTGAGTTCATCCCACCAGCCCAGTTTTTTAAGCAGCACATGGTCAAGCTCGGGGTAGCCGGTGGTGATGTCGGCGCCCAGTGAATGCGAGCCGTCTTCGGCCAGCAGGCTCTTGCCCTCGCGCTCCACGCCAAAGTTGGCGCGGAAGTTACCGCCCCCCTCCATCACGTGCTTGGAGGTGTCGTAGAGGTTGGGCGAACCCGGATGCTTCATGGACGCATTGCCCCAGCAGGGCCAAGGCAGACCGAAGTAGTCGCCAGTGAAGTCGTAGCCGGTTTCTTTGTCGGTGCCGGCTTTGGCCTTGAGGGTCTTGACATCAAACAGGTGCATGTTGCGCATGTGCGCCTTCAGGCGCTCCGGGCTTTGACCGGTGTAACCGATGGTCCAGACGGATTTGTTGATTTCGCGCAGGATGTCCTCGGGTACCGGCTCGTCCATGCCCTTGACCTGTTGCATTTTGAAGTTTTTGGACAGCTCTTTGCCAAAGCCCAGGCGGTCGGCGAACTGCTGCATGATCATGTGGTCGCTGCGGCTCTCCCACAGCGGCTCGATGACTTTTTCGCGCCACTGGATCGATCGGTTGGACGCGGTGCAAGAGCCGCTGGTTTCGAACTGGGTGGCAGCCGGCAGCAGGTAGACCGCGCGGTTGGGGTTGAGGTCGTCGGCCTTGCCGGGCATGGCGGCCATGGCGGCGGTGGCCGAGGGATAGGGGTCTACCACCACGAGCAAATCGAGCTTGTCCATGGCCCGCTTCATCTCCAGGCCGCGGCTTTGCGAATTGGGCGCGTGGCCCCAGAAGAACACCCCCCGCAGGTTGGACTCTTGGTCGATCAACTCGTTTTTCTCGAGCACACCATCAATCCAGCGCGACACCGTCATGCCAGGCTTACTCATCATGGCCGGGCTTGCAAATTGTTTTTTGATCCACTCGAAATCAACACCCCAGGCCTTGGCGAAGTGCTTCCACGAGCCCTCAACAATGCCGTAGTAACCGGGCAGCGAGTCAGGGTTAGGGCCGACATCGGTGGCGCCCTGCACGTTGTCGTGGCCGCGGAAGATGTTGGTGCCGCCACCCGACTTGCCCACATTGCCCAGCGCGAGCTGCAGGATGCAGGAGGCGCGCACCATGGCGTTGCCGGTGGTGTGCTGGGTCTGGCCCATGCACCAGACGATGGTGCCAGGCCGGCTCTCGTGGAGCATGGTGGCAACCTTGATCATTTGCGCTTCGCCCACGCCACAGGCTTCTTCAACCTTGTCTGGTGTCCATTTGGCGAGCACATCTTCGCGAACCTTGTCCATGCCATAGACCCGGTCGTTGATGTATTTTTTGTCTTCCCAGCCGTTTTTGAAAATATGGTGCAACAGGCCGAACAGGAAGGGAATGTCAGAGCCCGAGCGGATGCGCACAAATTCATCGGCCCTGGCCGCTGTGCGGGTGAAACGCGGGTCTACCACGATCATTTTGGTGCCGGTTTCCTTGGCATGCAACATGTGCAACAGGCTGACCGGGTGCGCCTCTGCGGCATTCGAGCCGATGTACAGGGCGACCTTGCTGTTTTGCATGTCGTTGTACGAATTGGTCATGGCACCATAGCCCCAGGTGTTGGCAACACCGGCTACCGTGGTGGAGTGGCAAATACGCGCTTGGTGGTCGCAGTTGTTGCTGCCCCAGAAGCTGACAAACTTGCGCAGCAGGTAGGCCTGCTCGTTGTTGTGCTTGCTCGAGCCCACCCAGTAAATCGAATCTGGCCCGCTGGTCTTGCGCAGCTCCATCAGCTTGGCGCTGATCTCGGTCAGCGCGGTATCCCAGCTGATGCGCTCATACTTGCCGTTGACCAGTTTCATCGGGTAACGCAGGCGGAACTCGCCGTGGCCGTGCTCACGCAGGGCAGCGCCCTTGGCGCAGTGGGCGCCCAGGTTGATCGGGGAATCAAACACCGGCTCCTGGCGCACCCAGACACCGTTTTCCACCACGGCATCTACCGCGCAACCGACCGAGCAGTGGGTGCAGATCGTGCGTTTGACCTCGATTTTTCCGTCTCCCAAGGCCACGGCAGCGCCGGCGGCCTGAGATTTTTTGACCAGCGTGAGGCCGGTGGCGGCGATGCCTACGCCTACCCCCAGCCCTGAGCGGCGCAAAAACATACGCCGGTCCATGGTGGGCAGGGCCTGCGACAAACCGCGACGCAAGCTGTGCACAAAGGGCGAACGGGCCGTACTTTCGGCAGTGGCAATTTTTTTGGTCAGCAACATGGGGTTCTCCAAAAAACGCTCAGACCCGGGTGGTCCGGTAATAGTGTTTGACATGCTCACTGAGCGTGTAGCCGCCGCCTTTTTCAGGGGCAGGTTTGAGTGGGGCCGCCAGCGCAGCCACATCAGGCGTCTTGAGCAGCGTGGCTGAGGCGGCCAGCGCACCAGCGGCCGAGGCTGTCAAGAAAAAGCCACGCCGCGAGGCCTTGGTTTGGGTAGGGGTCATGTCTGTCTCCAAAGAAAACTGGATCACTGTAAACCGCGTCCGCTCGCCTCAATGTAGCCCAAGCCAAAGCCCACTGTGGGCCAATTTACGCAAACCAAGGGTAAGTACTTAGGCCCCAAAGCGCCCACACGAGCGCAACAAGCCGTGGCGGGCAGGTCATTCAAGCCAACATATCAAAACCCTGGGCCTCGATGTC